>JBGVTF010000410.1:0-2124 GCA_041862415.1 Anaerolineae bacterium
GCTCTGCGGCTGGACATCTTGCCCAAAATCCCTGAGTTATGGCAAGCTTTAGGTGACACCTTTCAGACCGACCTGAGCTTGGAGCAGGTTCTGACCCTGGCCTATTTGGGAACCCAGATGGAGCCCCAAAACATTTACGGCCACTTTATTGACAGGACCATGGTCACCGGTTGGCGTACCCCTCAGGGTGCTCAAGTGCTATTACCAAACCATGAAAACATCCGTCAGGTTGTGGTCCAGTTCCTGGCCCCGCCACCGCTGAATCTGGTCTGGGCAGAGGGGGCCAGGGTCGAGATTCAGAATGGAACGGACCTGGCTGACTGGACAGAACTGGTCGCTTCCCGCTTGCGCTGGCAGGGGGTGCAGGTGGTAAGCGTGGGCCCCGCTGACAGGTTCGATTACCAGCAGAGCCTGATTATTGACTACACCGACAAGCCTCACACTTTGGCTCTGCTGTCTCGTGTCCTCTACCTTTCCCCCACCCATATTCAACGGCAACTGGATTTCTCCAGCCCCGTTGACATCCGCATCATCCTGGGTCGCGATTTCCAGCCCTGTCACCGCTGAACAGAAACTCTCCCGCTACCATCCCCAAAAAGCGCAGCGGCGGGCTCCAGACCCGCCGCCAGTACCAGATTGGTAGGATCAGACTACCCCATTGCCTGGGCAATCATCGCCTGCACCTTCTCGTCGGAGAAAGACAGGTATTGGCCGGTGAGGCCATCAGAGGCTGGCGAGGCCAGGAAGAGGATCAAGCGAGCTGGTTCCTCTGGGCGGTAGAGTTGTTCCTTCTCCCAGAGCCCGTGAAACCGGTCGAAATGTTCCTGCCCGATGAATTCCAGGGGCACAGCGCGTATCTCCTCTTGCATCCTGGTCTCGGTGACGCTGGGGTTCATGGCGTTGACATCTATGTTGAACTCCTGGACCTCGGCGGCCAGGTTCCTGGTGAGGTAGTTGACGCCAGCTTTGGACACGCCGTAGGCGGTGAAACGGGGGTAGACGCGCGTGCCAATGCCTGAAGAGACGTTGACAATTTTGCCTTTCTTTTGAGCCATCATCGGTCCGAGGACGGCCTGGCAGCACAGGAAGGTGCCCGTCAGGTTGATGCTGATGGTTCTCTCCCATCCTTCAGCGTCAATCTGGCTCACCAGGCCAATGGGGCCGATGACGCCCGCGCAGTTGACCAGGATGTCCACGGTGCCGAACTGGTCTACAGTTTCGCTTATCATTGCTTTCACAGCGGCCGCGTCGGAGACGTCTGTCTGGATGGCCAGGGCGCGTGTCCCAAGAGCCTGTATGTCCCTGGCTACGCTTTCGATCTCTGTCACCGTCCTGGCGGCCACGGTTACATTGGCTCCCTCTTGGGCCAGGGCCAGGGCCGCCGCCCGCCCCAGCCCCCGTCCTCCACCGGTGACGATAGCCGTTTTGTCCTTCAATTCCATTTGCGTGCCTCTGCCTATCTCGATCACCTCACCCGCGCTGTAAAGATGGCAGAATATCCCTGATGTCCTCCTCGGTGATGGCTCCTGAGCGCAAGATCGTGGGAGGATCGGTCGTCAGGTCCAGCACTGTGGAAGGGATGCCGCCGGGGCAAGGACCTCCGTCGAGGATCAGCTCAATCCGCCCCGCCAGTTCCCCCACTACCTCCTGAGCCGTGACCGGACTGGGGTTGCCGGCCAGGTTGGCACTGGTGGCGGCCAGGGGCGCGCCCAGGGCAGCGCTGAGGGCCTGGGTGACTGGATGGTCGGGGACGCGCACGGCCACCGTCGGGCCGGGGCTGACGGCGGCGGATACGATGGCCCGCTTGCGGAGGACCAAAGTCAGCCCACCGGGCCAAAACCTCTCCGCCAGCAGGTGGACAACGGGGGGAACACCCTCGGCCACGAGGGACAGGTCATCGGGCGTCGCCAGGAGGAGAGGGATGGCCTTGTCCCGGGGACGGATTTTGGCCGCGTAAATCTTTTCCACCGCCTGGGGCTGCAGGGCGTGAGCGCCCACGCCGTAGACGGTGTCGGTGGGAAAGGCCACCAGGCCGCCCGCCGACAGGATGCGGACGGCCTCGGCCATAGACTCGTCGGTTACGGGGAGGACCCTGGTTTCAATCACATCTCTTCGCTCATCCAC
>JBGVTF010000411.1:0-2709 GCA_041862415.1 Anaerolineae bacterium
GCATACAGGGTGCTCAGGGCGATGGGCAGCAGAGCCCAGTAGAGGACGATGGCCAGCTCGAGCTTGAGCAAAGGGGTATAAGGTGCCAGGCACTTTCTGATTAAGTGCCTGGCACCTGACTTCAGCCTGCGGGTCATGAGCAGCCCTCCCAGGCTCAATCCGGCCATGAAGGCCGTGATGAGCAACCCGATCCAATGGTAAACGTAACCGTAGAGGGTCTGGAAGGCAAAGACGATAATGAGGTCAGCGGTCATCCCGGTGAAGCCGGTGGTAGCTATGACGACGGGAACGATGGCCCTTCGACTTTCCCTTCGACTTCGCTCAGGGCAGGGCTCAGGACAGGCCCCTCTCCCCTTTGCGGTCAGCTTGACGACCGCCAGAAAGAGCAGGGCACATCCGATGATGGGCAGGCTCAGGGTCCACAGTTTCAGCCGACCGGTAAAGGCGAAAACGCGGGCCAGGTGTGGGGAGAAGAGGGCGTTCCAGTAGGAGAGGCCATAGAATAGCCCCACAGGATGGAGGTCCCGGTTGACCGCGGCCTTTCCGCCACGCTCCTCTCCGCCGAGGGACGTCCAAAACCAATCCAAACGCCTCTGGCCCAACTTGAGACGGATGTGGGGAGCGGTCAATAGTTGGGTCGCAAGCCCGCGCTCCTCCCATCTTTCAACGAGCGCTTCCACTGGCACGGTCGAAAGCTGGTCCGAGGGCGAGGCCAGCCACAGGGTCACATCGCCCGGTATCGGTCTGACGTAGGGAAAAGTCTGTTGCAGGGTGTGATGGGCCATCGCATTGAGATGGCGCAACTCATCGCTCATGTAGGTCAGCGTGCCCGGGCAGCCGATGACCAGAATCCCTTCCTCGTTCAGGAGCCCCCGCACCATCTGAAAGAATTCCACCGTATAGAAGCGATTCAGTTGTAGCGTAGAGGGATAGGGCAGGTTGACGATGACCAGGTCGTATCCCTCTTTGGGGTGGGGAGCGGTCCCCCACTTTTTCCTTCTCACCAGCAAGCGGCCATCAACGTGCTCGACCTTGACCCTTGGATCGCCCAATTCGCTGAGGGTCAACGGGGTGGGGAATTTCAGGACGGCCTCGATGAGTAAGGGGTCCAGTTCGGCGTAGTCTATCTGTCTCAGGGGATATTTGGCCAGTTCGCGTAACACGCCCCCCACGCCGCCGCTCAGCACCAGGGCCCGCTGTGGCTGGGGTATGAACAGCATGGGCAGGTGGACGATCTCCTCGCTCAGAACCACATCGGGCACGGGCGCGGTCAGGATAGGAATGCCGTCGGCGTAGAAGGTGTACTGGGCCTCCCGCTCAACGACGGCCACGCTGCCATAGACCGAATTCTCGGAGTAGACCAGATGGTAGCCGGCCCATTGCTGGCTGGTGGCCCAGCGCTGGACCTCTTCTGCCTGCGGGGAGAGCAGGAAACCGAGGCTGGCGGCCAACAGGACGAGGACGACGATCAGGCCTGGGGTGAGGGGCGGTCGCCCCCGCTCCCGCTGGTCCTTCGCTTCGCTCAGGATGAAAATTTGCCGTCCGGCGGGCTGGCGGCTGGATTGCAAATCCAGCCGGAGCAAACAGGAAGCCAGGAGGAGGGCAGCCGAGAGGAGGTTAAGAGCAGACAGAAGCAGGACGATTTGCAGGGAGTAGAGGAAAGGAATGAGGAGATAGGTGAAGACAATCCCGCCTGCTATCGCCCCCAAAGCTTCGTAGACGTAGACCCAACCGATGGAAGGAGCTTCGTCGCCAGTGAGGGTGGCGTAAGACCGGCAACCGAAAGCGAACATGGCCCCATCAACCAGGGCCAGGGGGGTCAAGATCAGGAAGGACGAGTAAAAGATGGGGATGAGGCCCACCCCCTCGCCAGGCATAGCGCCGACGATGCTCCTGATGGTATAGGTCGCGTAGAGGCACAGAGGGAGAAAGAGGGCAAAGAGGACTTGCAGGGCGGCGAAGGACGAGGCTTTCCCTCGCCACCGGTCGGCCAGTTTGCCCAGGAGCCCGCTGCCGACGGCCTCCAGGATCAGCCAGTTCCCCAGGATGAGCCCGATAGACAACTCGTTGCCGAAGAACGCCACCAGCATTTCCCGGATGAGCAGGCCCTGGGTCACGGTGAAACTGAAGCCCATCAGCAGGAACCCAAAGCTCAAAATCCTCTTCATCTGGCACCCCGATTTGCCCTCAAGAGGGAAGCTGTCTATTCGACCTGCTCACTCATCAGTGTTCTCTTCATCAGTTCGGTGGTTAAGGATGGGCCGTCGGATTATCAGAATGTAGCGTTTAACCAACCCACTGCTATCCAGGAAGTAATGAGCCATCAGCGCCGCTCTTCAATGATCGTCTGCGAAAGAGGTGGTCCTTCGATGGATACCGGCTCGAAAGGTGCTTCTTCAGGCCATGATACCTCTTGGGCATGCAGAAGCCCTTCTTTGGCAAGACGCTCCAGAAATGTCCGTTCTTGGCTCTCCTCTCCCGCTTTCCCATACCAGTTACGGGTTCCGCACCCTCCCCGCATCACCAACAACCGGGAACTCTTTTCTATTCGAACAACCGCCGCAGGTCTCGATATGTACTTTCCGAGCGCCGTACTATCCGACCAGTCAGGATGATCCGCTCCTCGTCCAGCACTTTGCAGATCACGCGGTAGTCGCCCACCCGCAGCCGGTAAACGTCCGGCTCCAATTGCACGACGCCGAGTGGACG
>JBGVTF010000412.1:0-18640 GCA_041862415.1 Anaerolineae bacterium
GAAAAGAAGAGAGACTAGGAGACGTCATCATGGCAGACAAATACATTCCACAAAAGATAGAACCCAATTGGCAGAGGAAATGGGAAGAGACGGGGCTGTACGCCACGCGAGAGGACCCGGATAGAGAGAAGTTTTACTTCCTGACCATGCTACCCTACCCTTCGGGTGACCTCCACATCGGCCACTGGTACGCGATGGCCCCAAGTGACGCAAAGGCCCGCTACTACCGCATGAAGGGCTATAACGTCTTCTTCCCTATCGGATTCGATGCCTTCGGATTACCGGCCGAAAATGCAGCTATCCAACGCGGTATCCACCCCTACGAGTGGACGCATGGGAACATCGAGAATATGCGCCGCCAGTTGCGCAGCATGGGCGCCATGTGGGCCTGGGACCGGGAGGCGGTCACCTGCGATCCCGAATACTACAAGTGGACCGAGTGGTTCTTCCTGAAGCTGTACGACATGGACCTGGCCTACCGGGACTATGCCTCGGTGGACTTTTGTCCCAAATGTAACACCGTGCTGGCGCGGGAGCAGGTGTGGGGCGAGGACCGCCACTGCGAGCGCTGCAAGACGCCGGTGATTAAAAAGGACGTGGCACACTGGAAGTTCCGCATCACCAAATACGCCGACGAACTGCTGGACTTCTCCCAGATAGACTGGCCGGAGCGAGTCAGGGCGATGCAGACCAACTGGATCGGACGCAGCGAAGGCGCGGACGTCACCTTTGTGTCTGAAGAGGAAGACCCCATCGTGGTCTTTACCACCCGGCCTGATACTCTGTGGGGGGCCACGGCCATGGTTCTGGCCCCGGAGCACCCCCTGGTAGACAAGCTGACCACCAGCGAATACCACGCCGAAGTGGAGGCCTACAAGGAGCAGGCCGCCCGGCAGAGCGAGATCGAGCGCGCCAGCACCGAAAAGGAAAAGACCGGTGTCTTCATCGGCGCTTATGCCATCAACCCGGTCAACAGCGAGCGCGTCCCCATTTGGGTCGCCGACTATGTGATGATGACCTACGGCACCGGAGCCATCATGAGCGTGCCCGGCCACGACGAGCGCGACTTTGAGTTCTCCCTCGAGTTCGGACTGCCTATCATCCCGGTCATTGATCGGACCGACGGGGTGGCCAAAAGCTGCGCCATGAGGGGGACGATGAAGGACGGCTTTGCCGCAGCACTGACCGAGGCCGGCATCCCCTTCGAGGAACGGGACGGTTCTTTGTACGTCACCATGACGGCCGAGCAGACCGACCGCTACATCGAGCTGGCTCAGGCCCACATCCAGCCGGGCTCCTGGACCGAGGTGGTTGGTGCTCGCTGGGCCTTTGTCTTCCAGGATGGGGTAGCGAGCTTTGGCACCCTCGCTGAAGAAAAGGCCCTGCTGGAGCGCTGTCAGGCCCTGGAACCGGCCGTGCGGGACAAGAAGACGGTCATGGAGATGCTGTGGGACGTGCCTTTCTACCGCGACGTGCTGTTCCACGTCGAGTATGGCACCATGATCAACTCCGGCCTTTTCAGCGGCACGCCGGGCGACGTGGCCGTTAAGAAGGTGACCGAATGGCTGGAGGAACAGGGAACCGGAGAGTTCGCCGTTAACTACCGCCTGCGCGACTGGCTGATCTCCCGCCAGCGCTACTGGGGTGCGCCCATCCCCATGATCCATTGCCCGAAGTGCGGCATTGTGCCGGTGCCCTATGAGGACCTGCCGGTGCTGCTGCCTGAGGACGCCGAGTTCCTGCCCACCGGTGAGTCGCCGCTAAAGTACCACGAGGGCTTCCGCAACACCACCTGCCCCCGCTGCGGCGGCCCCGCCGAGCAGGAAACCGACACCATGGACACCTTCATGTGCTCGTCGTGGTACCACTACGCCTACGTCACCCCGTATTGGAAGAAAGGGGAGAAGTTGAACCCAGACGACACGCCGTGGGACCCGGAGCAGGGTCGCTACTGGCTGCCGGTGGATCAGTACACCGGCGGCATCGAGCACGCCACTATGCATCTGCTGTACACCCGCTTCTTCACCAAGGCCATGCGCGACTTTGGCCTGGTGGACTTTGACGAGCCCATGCTGAGATTGTATAACCAGGGCATCATCCTGGGCGAGGACGGCTTCAAAATGAGCAAGTCGCGGGGCAATGTGGTCAGCCCTGACGAGGTGATCGCTCAGTACGGGGCCGACAGCGTACGGGCTTATCTCATGTTCATCGGCCCCTGGAACGAAGGCGGTCCCTGGAGCAGCCAGGGCATCGAAGGGGTGTGGCGCTTCCTGAACCAGGTCTGGTATTTGGTGTTGGAAAGACCCAAAGAGGGGGAGACCCCGGCTGACTTTCACCTGGAGCGAGCAGAACGTGACCTGAGACGCATCACTCACCAGACCATTCGCGACGTGACCGAAAGGATAGAAAGCTTCCGTTTTAACACCATGCTCTCCAAACTGATGGAGTTCAACAACTACCTGGCCAAAGCCAAAGAGACACCGATCTACGGCACCGAGGCCTGGGACGAGGCCATCCGCACTCTGATCCTGCTGCTGGCTCCGTCTTGCCCCCACATCGCTGAGGAGCTATGGACCAGGATCGGCGGGGAGTACAGCGTGCACCAGCAGACCTGGCCGGAGTGGAGTGAGGAGCTGGCCGCCGATGAGGTCATCACCCTGGTGGTGCAGGTCAACGGCAAGCTGCGCGACCGGCTGGAGGTGCCGGTAGGCATCAGCGAGGAGCGGGCCAAAGAACTGGCTCTGGCCGGCCCCGGCACCCAACGCCACACGGTGGGCAAGGAAATCGTCAAAGTCATCTATGTTCAGGGGCGGCTGGTGAACATTGTGGTGAAATAATCCGCAAGACGAGAAGGGGGCGACCTTCATCCGTTGCCCCTTTTTGTTTGCACTTGACATTGGAAGCGCATATAGGTATAATAGCTATAGTGACTATTATAGACACAAAAGGAGAGCAGCGTCATGGGAGTGACGGATGTAGGCATTGCCGAAGCCAGACGTGATCTATCGGCAATCATTAACCGCGTGGTCTATGGAGGCGAACGGATCATCCTGGCCTCGCGGGGTAAGCCCAAAGCAGCAATCATCAGCATTGAGGATTTTCGCCGGCTAGAGGAGTTGGAAAAGACGGCGGTCGAAAGTGCCCGGACCGAGCGCAAAGCGGCCTTGGCTATGGCCAAGGCCGTCCGGGAGATGAGCCTACGTCGCCGGAAAGGGGTTCCTTTCCCTGATGTTAGCGAAGACCTGCATGAACTGAGAGAGGAGCGAACCCGTGAACTCTCGGGTCTGCGTTGATGCCAACCTTGTTCTCAAGCTGGTGCTCGTTGAGGAAGATAGCCACCTGGTTCACGAGCTTTGGGACAGGTGGATAGATGAGGGGGTGGAGATCGTTGCGCCCCCACTTCTCGCTTTCGAGGGTACCTCGGTGATCAGGAACAGGGTGCATCGGGGGCTCGTGCCGCCTGATGAAGGCGAGCTAATGTTCGAAGCCTTTCGAGCTCAGGGGGTAAAGCTCCTCTACCCCGAGGGTTTGCACCGCATAGCCTGGGACCTGGCGAAAAGGTTCGACCGACCAGCAGCCTACGACAGCCACTATCTGGCCCTGGCCGAGATGGTCAGTTGCGAGCTATGGACTGGTGACCGTCGGCTCTACAATGTGGTCAAAGATGAGCTGCCCTGGGTAAAGTGCGCTGGTTGAATCAACGGGAGGTGCACGGTGAATTGGCAAGATCGAATAGTTATTGATCCAGAAATCCTTGTAGGAAAACCTGTTGTGAAGGGTACACGTCTGGCTGTGGAGTTCATCATTGATCTCCTGGCTCAGGGATGGACTGAAGCGGAAATCTTGCGCAACTATCCGGGCTTGACGCAAGAAGATGTCCGGGCATGCCTGCTCTATGCCGGCATGGTGTTAAAGGCCGAAAAAGTCTATCCCTTTGCGGCAGCCGAGGTGTGACACATGCGCATCTTAGCAGACGAGAACTTTCCCGGGGATGCGGTGGCAGCTTTGCGGGAACGTGGACACGATGTGGCCTGGGTACGCGCCGACGCTCCGGGCAGCAGCGATATTCAAGTCCTGGCGCGTGCCCAGGCTAAAGGCCGTATCCTTGTCACGTTCGACAAAGACTTTGGCGAACTGGCGTTCCGCTCAAAGCTTCCCGCCTCAAGTGGCGTCGTTCTCTTTCGGATTTCGGCACCGTCGTCGGCACACGTTGCGCGAGTCGCTGTGGCAGCTCTGGAAAGTCGAACGGACTGGGTTGGGCACTTTGCCGTTGTCGAAGACGACCGCATCCGCATGACCCCTCTTCCAGAAAACGACAACCTACCCCAAACGCCTCATCAAAGCTGACCTGTCCCCCGTTGCCCCGAAGGAATGCTGAGCATGACCGAAGAAATCCAATACGACGTCTTTCTCAGTCACAACAGTGCGGACAAAGAAGCGGTGGAGATCCTCGCTCGCCGCCTGGTTGAAGCTGGCCTCACCCCCTGGCTGGACACCTGGAACTTGGTGCCCGGCGAGCCGTGGCAGGAGGCTGTCGAAGAGACGCTGAATGCCAGCCAAACAGTGGTCGTTGAGAAGGGGCAAGCTTATGCAAGTGACCTTTTTCCTTGATACCACAGGGAAGCACTTTGCCCAGTGGCTAGAGAACTACACAAGCGACGCCCCCTACCGTGACTTCTTCACGGAGCGGGGGAGGATCACCTTACAGCGTGCCAGGGGGCCACATAGCATTACTGGCCCCACCAATATAGAGATGGAGGGATTTTACATCAAGCCGTCTACCAACAACGATGCGGAGGTGGCGCAGCATTTGCCCTCCGTCATCTTATTCAAAGTTGTGCCACTTGCCCCTGCGCGCCTGGAAGTGACTTCTAAATGCATCCAGCCTGTGGTAATAGACTACTTCAAAGAACTACTGATGGCAATAATAGAAAGGTGGCCGGAGGCACAGGAACGGGCAAGGGTAGAGGTGAGCACTTTTGAACACACGTTATCAGAACCTTGGCGAGAGATGGTAGAGCGGGTGAGGTTAGAGGTACTGACCGCTTTCTCACGAGAAAAGCAGGACCTGAAATCCGAGCCCGTCGAGCGGGCGGCCTTGGAGCGGGAACTGGCCCAACGCAAAGGGAACCTGTACAAACTGCGCGAGCAGGCGGCCATCTACGCGGCAGGCGAGACACCGCTACACCTGCTCAACCAAATCGAAGCCGAAGAGGTGGAAGTCTACCGTATCGAGGAACAATTGAGAGCATTGGAAGATTAAGGATTGAACCGCGAAGGCGCGAAGGACGCCAAGAGAATAAAGAAAACCTTAGCGCTCTTGGCGTCTTGGCGGTAAAGGAGATCTCCCATGGACATTGAAGAAGTGGCACGGCAGATTGTGGACGCCGCCCACGTGGCCATGCTCATCTACCGCGAAGACGGCGCGCCAGCCTGCGAGGCCTTCCTGAAACGCACCGGCCTGCTGACCGATGGCACCTTCAAAGCCTGCCTGCAGGCCCTGCTCAACGCCATCCCCCGCACCCAGGTCAAGGGCCAATTCGTCCGCCCCGAGGCCGAGGTCCTGGACGCCTGCGCCTGGCCTTCTTTGAGGATCTAAAGGTGCTGGTGGAGGAGCCGGTGGCGGTGGTGGAGCAGTTGGGGCTGGGGTTGGGGGACAGTGAAGTTTAGGAAAAGGAGATATGTACGTATGAAAGAACACAGTGTCCTGGTAGCGGATCAGGTGTTTGCGGAATTGGTGCCGATAGCAGAACAGGAAAACAAAGAAATCAGCGAGCTAGTCAATGAGGCATTACGACAGTATCTGTGGGAGGCCAAAGAACGCAAGATAGAGCGGGAAATGGAGGCTTACCGCACCATGCACGCTCAATTGAAACAACGTTTCTTAGGCGAGTACGTGGCCATTCACAATGGGGAGTTGGTGGATCACGATACCGACCGCCGCGCCCTGTCTCGGCGGGTGCGTCAGAAATACGGGAGTGTGGCAGTGCTCATTACCCCCGTTGAGGAAAGACCGGAACGTGAGTTTGTGATGCTGAGTCCTCGATTTGAGCGAGGTGCATAGTGCAATACTCGTACAGCAGTCGTTACCATCCCCCCATGCCGGCCGTTGAGGTCGCTTTGGGCGCACCGGGAGCCGATTTCTCGTTGGGGCCACTTTCCACCATCATAGACACCGGGGCAGACATCACTACTGTGCCGATGGAATATCTAATACATATGAACGCACCAGTTGTCTCCAGCGGGTACCTTCGCAGTCCGTGGGGAGGCCGATACAGCGTCAAGATATACGAAGTCAACATGCGTATCGGGGAACATAACCTGTACGAAGTTGAAGTCGCGGGCGAACCGGGCGGGCGCGAAGTATTGTTAGGACGCAATGTATTGAACCAATTGGATCTTCGACTGGATGGGCCAAATGAGACCGTGATCGTGTTGGCCAGTTAGCGAGAGCAACCCAACGCCATCCCCCGCACCCAGGTCAAAGGCCAGTTCGTCCGCCCCGAGGCCGAGGTTCTGGACCGCTGCGCTTGGCCTTCTTCGAGGAATTGCAGGTGCCGGTGGTGGAGCAGATGAAAATGGAGTTGTAGTTGTAGGGCGGCTTTCCATAGCCGCCAGATGTGGAGGGCTTTCCCTAGCCGCCGCATCAGGACAAGAGGCAGGTATGGAAACCTGCCCTACGGGATAGAGATGGGGTGAGGATGTAGGGCGGCTTTCCATAGCCGCCGGATGTGGAGCGACCGTAGGGCGGCTTTCCATAGCCGCCTTGGGAGCTATTGACAGAGAAGATTACAAAATGCCCAACTTTCGACGATACTACATTCCCAACACCATTGTCTTCATCACGGGAGTTACCCGTGACCGCGTCCCCTACCTTGAGCCGGAGGACAACATTGAGTTGTTTTGGGAAACCATGCGACGCGTTAAGGAAATTCATCCCTTTCATCTTCTAGCCTATGTCATCCTGCCAGACCATTTCCACTGGCTGATGCGCGTGGACGATGAGAGTGGCAATTTCTCCATCGCGTTACACAGCATCAAGCGTAATTATACCCTCAATTTCAAGAAGGCTCATGGCATCACGACTTCTTTGAACCTCTGGCAAGAACGTTTCTGGGATCACGTGATCCGAGACGAACGCGATCTAAACAACCATTTTGACTACATCCATTGGAATCCGGTCAAGCATGGTTACGCACAGCGGCCGGAGGATTGGCTACATTCTACGTACCTTCATTGGCTGGAGCAGGGGTATTACGAGCTAGGGTGGGGTCATGAGGGCGAACCGTCTAACATTGTAGATATGAACTTTGAATAGAAAAAGGGCAAGAGGCAGGTATGGAAACCTGCCCTACGGAGACGGGTGAGGATGTAGGGCGGCTTTCCCTAGCCGCCGCATTGGGGCAAGAGGCAGGTATGGGAACCTGCCCTACGGAGAGGGTGAGGATGTAGGGCGGCTTTCCCTAGCCGCCGCATCGGGGCAAGAGGCAGGTATGGGAACCTGCCCTACGGAGACGGGTGGGGATGTAGGGCGGCTTTCCCTAGCCGCCGCATCGGGGCAAGAGGCAGGTATGGAAACCTCCCCGAATGGATGATGAGGGGGGACCGATGGCAATTCGCCGAGGACGCTGCCAGCGATGTGGGCAATACTTTACGCCGCGCCAGCGCCATCATCGGTACTGTGACACGTGCCACAGGGACACCGCACCAATGGGTTGGACTACCTACAGGCGACGACCCGGCGCTGCGGCTCGTCGCCATGGCGGCATTTCGCGCCTGTGGGCGGGTCGGCCCCTCATACTGCGCCGAAACCTCGACTCACCGAAAGACCAGCCCAGCGATACGACCGTTACGGTACTGGAAGGTTTGCGGGATTTCTTTACGGACCTATATCGCCATCCCACGCGCATGAGCGCGTTCTTACGCCAGGCCGGGCTCAGCCAGAGTGAACTGGCGTCTCTGAAATATGGTCCCAGTCTGGACTCCCTGCTTATGCGGTTTTGCCCCAAGTTGCGCGAATGGCTCATCGAGACCATAGGGATGAAAGCGGCTGACGTGATCATCGAGTTTTATGGGCTGTATGGTGATAAAAGACGCCGCATCGCGGACATCGCTTCTGACCTGGGATTGACCAAGTCGCACGCCAGGGCGTTGCGAGGGTGGGCCTTGAAACGACTGCGCGGGATGGAAGCACAGGCCGCACTGAAAGAGTTGGGGGCTTCGGTGGCACGAGGTGTGTTGAAGACAAAATGACCAGATGTGAAGATGTAAGAAAAAGTGGCAGGTATGGAAACCTGCTCTACGATGCGGTGAGGATGTAGGGCGGCTTTCCATAGCCGCCGCAACTACTGCGGTGAAGGTGTAGGGCGGCTTTCCGTAGCCGCTACAGAAGCAGAGCAAGAGTCTGAGATGTACACGACCAGATTGAAGGATCACGACTTCCAAATCTCATACGGCCCCTCCGACGACCGGCTGCACGATTTCTACATCCCAGCCCTCTCGGCCAGTGTTCGCTACGACCGCACGGCTGGCTTCTTCAGCAGCACCGCCCTGGCCGTGGCCGCCGCTGGCGTGGCGCGGCTCATCGCCAACGGCGGCACCATGCGTCTGCTGGTCGGCGCCCAACTGAGCGAGGCCGACGTGCGGGCCATCGAAAAAGGCCGTGCACTGACCGATGTGGTGGCCGAACGGCTCATCGCTGCCCTCAGCGAGCCGGAGGGAGAGGTCATGCGCCGCCGCCTGGAAGTGCTGGCCTGGATGGTCGCCACCGGCAGCCTTCAAATCCGGGTCGTGCTCCCCAAAGGCCCAGATGGTTACCCCCTCCCAGCATCCCAGGCTCAGGATTACTACCACCCCAAAGAGGGCCTCTTCACCGACCGCGACGGCAACCAGATCGCCTTCAGTGGCAGCGTCAACGAATCGGAAACTGGCTGGCGGTACAACTATGAGCAGTTCTCCGTCTATTTCTCGTGGGACGCCACGGCTCCCTAGCTGGCCCAGGTGAGATACCGCTTCGAGCGCCTGTGGAACGCCCAGGAGCCCGACTGGATCGCCCTGGAGGTGCCTGAAGCGGCCCGGCGGCAATTGCTCCGCTACCGCCCGGCTACGGCTCCCACCCGCGACCCCCTGGAGCGCGAGGTTGAGCCCAGGGTTGCCGAGGGTGAAGCTGTCTTCGCTGGTGCCCCCGAATTGCAGCGCGAGCGCTTCCCCGAGCGCTTCTCAGGAGGAGTTTTCTCAGGATCTACCGAACGTCCCTGTCTAAGCGTATGTAGCGACCACCGACAATTGAAAGGCCTAGAAAGAGGTGTGAACTGATGGAACTCTATCTGGTTCAACACGGCGAGGCCAAGAGCAAAGCCGAAGACCCGCAGCGACCGCTCACTGAACGGGGGAGAGAGGAGGTCCAACGGGTGGCGGCTTTTGCCGCCGGAGCTGGACTGGAGATAAGCCAGGTCCGTCACAGCGGCAAGCGCCGCGCCGAGGAGACGGCCTCCATCCTGGCCGAACATCTGTCACCAGCCGAGGGCGTGCTGGCCGTCCCTGGGCTGGCCCCCATGGATGACGTCCGTCCCATCGCCCAAGCCCTGCCAAGAGAAACAGCCCCGCTGATGCTGGTCGGCCATCTGCCTTTCATGGACCGGCTGGCGGGGTTACTGGTCACAGGCGACCCGGCTTGTTCAGTGGTGCGCTTTCGCATGGGCGGCATCGTCTGCCTGGACGGCGCAGGCGATGACTGGGCTGTCAAATGGGTGGTCAGGCCAGAGTTGGTTGCATAAACGAAACATCAACCTTCCCTTGACATTCCGTTAAAAAACGCATAGTATATAGCACAGGGCCTGGTTGAGTGAACCCGCCCAAAATTCTATTTCAAACTCAAGGAGGTAAATCATGGATGGGTTGTTAGCTGGAGGCACTTGTATCGTCGTTGCTGGTTTGGTTGTAATCATGGGGCTACTCGCGTCGGGTATCAAGTTGCTGTACCAGTACGAAAGGGGTGTGGTGTTTACGCTGGGCAAGTACTCCGGCACGCGTGATCCCGGTCTGACCATCGTCATTCCTATCTTGCAGACGATGCGCAAGGTAGACATGCGCATCAAGACGGCCGAAATCCCCCGGCAGGAGGTGATGACCAAGGACAACATCCCCATGCTCGTCAACGCGGTGGTCTATTTCAAGGTCATCCACCCCGAGGACGCCATCATCAAGATCGAGGATTACGTGTTTGCGGTACGCCAGTACACGCAGGCGGCGCTGCGGGACGTGATCGGCAACAGCGAGATGGACTTTGTCCTCACCGAGCGGGAGCAGATCGCTCAGAGCATTAAAGAGATCGTGGACTCCGAGACGAGTGGCTGGGGCGTGGACGTCGAGTCCATCAAGATCCAGGAGGTCGAACTGCCGGCCGAGATGAAGCGGGCCATGGCCAAACAGGCGGAGGCGGAGCGCGAGCGCCGGGCCATGATCATCGCTTCGCAGGGTGAGCTCTCCGCCTCGGAGAACCTGCGGAAGGCAGCGGAGAACCTGGCCAAGAGCAAGGGGGCACTTCACCTGCGCACACTGCAGACCATCCGCGACATCGCCGCCGATCCCTCGGAAAAGATTGTCCTCTTTGTGCCCTCCGACCTGGGCCGTGCGCTCGGCTCCCTCGTCGAGGGGCAGACGGACTGAGTGGCAGCCATGCTCGACCATAAGACACGCTATTTGCAGATCGCCTTCAACTACGACGTGGGGCTTGTAAAGCGACTCCTACCGACCATCGTGCGCAGCGTCCTGAGCCTGCCGCAGGGCAGCGAGCGCATCCTGATCGAGGCCGGGACGCCCTTCATCAAGCGGGAGGGCATGGCCGGCATCAGGGCCATCCGCAGCTTATGGCGCGGCCACGTCGTCGCTGACCTGAAGACAGTGGACGGGGCGCTAGGGGAGGTAGACATGGTACGGGCGGCCGGCGCGACGGCGGCGACCGTCGTCGGCAATTCGCCCACCGAGACACTCGACCTCTTTATCGCCCGCTGCGCCGAACTGGAGATGGCCTCGATGATTGACATGCTTGGCGTGCGTGATCCCTTGCAAGTGCTGATGCAATTGAAAACGCCACCGGACGTGGTGGTGCTACACCGTGGCCGAGACGAGGAGGGCACGCGCGGGAAGGTGATCCAGTACCGGCACGTCAACCGCGTGCGCAGCAAATTCGACGTGCTGATCTCGGCGGCTGGGGGTGTGGATCTCAAAGAGGCACGCAGCGCCATCTTTAACGGGGCCAGCATCGTCGTCGCCAACCTGGTGCGACCGGGCGACCCCTGGACAGGCATCCGTACCGACAGCGACGTCGGGGCGATGGCGCAGCAATTCCTGGTGACGATTGAATGATCTGTCTAGAGTATCTCCAAATACCTCCTCAACTCCCAATCGGTTACCTGGATACGGTAATCTTCCCACTCAACTCTCTTCGCCCTGACGAAAGCCTCGTAAGCGTGCTCTCCTAGTGCTTCTCGCAACACCTCGTCCCTCTCTATTTCATTTAGCGCCTCCTCCAAAGTGCCTGGCAGCGTGGCGATGTTCAGCTCCTTCAGACGGGAATCATCAAAGTCATAGACGTCCTCCTCCACCGGCGGCGGTGGGGTCAGCCCTCGCCTGATGCCATCCAGACCAGCCTGGAGCATGACAGCGAAAGCCAGGTAAGGGTTGCAACTGGGGTCCGGGCAGCGCAACTCGGCCCGGGTGGAATCTTCCCGGCCTGGCAAGTAGCGCGGAATGCGGATCAGGGCCGAACGGTTGATCTGGCCCCAACAGATATAGACCGGGGCCTCGTAGCCCGGAGTCAGACGCTTGTAAGAGTTCACCGTGGGCGCTACCACAGCCGATAGAGCCCGGGCATGTTCCATCTGGCCAGCGATAAAGCTGTAGGCCACTTTTGAGAGCCTGTATTTGTCTTTGGGGTCGTAGAAAGCGTTCTCCCCATCCGTGGTGAAGAGGCTCTGGTGAGTGTGCATCCCTGAGCCATTGATCCCGAAAATGGGCTTGGGCATAAAGGTGGCGTACAGACCGTGGGGCGCGGCGACAGCTTTGATCGTGTAGCGCAAGGTCATGGTGTTGTCGGCACTGGTCAGGGCATCGGCGTAGCGGATGTCAATCTCGTGCTGCCCGGTGGCCACCTCGTGATGACTCGTTTCCACCTCCATGCCCATGCTCTGCAAAGCTGTGACGATGTCTCCCCGCACTCTGGAGGCCAGATCTCGGGGAGAGAAATCGAAGTAGCCGCCCACATCGTGGGGGACGGGCCTCATCATGGGCTCACCATCCCCCTTGAACAGGAAGAACTCCAGCTCGGGGCCTACGTTGTAAGTGTAGCCCATATGCGCGGCAGCGGCAATAGCTCGCTCGAGGATATAACGCGGGTCGCCTTCGAAAGGCTGTCCATCGGGCGCATGCACGTCGCAGATGATGCGCGCTCTCCGCCTCTCTTCTGGCTCCCACGGGAGGAGGCAATAGGTGTTCACGTCGGGATGGAGCACCATGTCGCTCTCGTAGATGCGGGCAAAGCCCTCGATGGAGGAACCGTCGAACCAGACCCCTTTCTCTACAGCTTCTTCCAGTCGCCCGGGGGTGATGGTCACGCTCTTGATGGTGCCCACGATGTCCGTGAACTGAAGGCTGATGAATTTGACACCATCAGCCGCCACCTTCTCTAAAAGTGCTTTCTTCGCTTCGCTGGAACTCATGTTATCCTCCTGTGTGTATAATGGCTCCCAGGGGACGACAGTCCCCGTCAACGTGGCGGAGTGTCTCTGCCACGAGTGGTATCATATACCTCGCTTAACCGATCTTGCATATCGGGATGAGCTGTCGCTTGTGTTCAGAAGCGGCCCTCATGGCTTTCACCCGCTCAAGGGTTGCCTCGTCACAGCCGCTCGTGTCACCCTTTTCAATGGCCGTGATGGTCCTGTCCAACTCATCGTAGGTGATGCCCATTTCCCCTTCGTCCGTCTGCCCGGCCCACAGGCCGGCACTGGGGGGCTTGGCGAGGATCTCTTCGGGGATACCGAGTTCGCGAGCCAGCTCTCGCACCTGCGTCTTCAAGAGGTCGCCCAGGGGCAAGATGTCAGCCCCGCCGTCGCCGTATTTGGTGAAATACCCCACTGTGATCTCGCTCTTGTTGCCCGTGCCAGCTACCAGGTAGTTGCGGCTGTTGGCGAAATAGTAAAGGGTAGCCATGCGTAGCCTGGGCTTCAGGTTGGCCACGGCCAGGTCGCTTCCCCTGGGCAGAGAGGCCATCAGGCTATCGAACACGGGCCCCAAATCCACGTATTCCGTCTCGATGTCGAACCTGTCCGCTACCAGTCTGGCGTGCTCCAGATCGGTGGGGTCGCTGTGGCAGGGCATGAGCAGTCCCAGCACCCGGTCTCCCAGGGCCTTCTTGGCCAGGGCGGCCGTCAACGAGGAATCCACCCCCCCGCTGAGACCGAGCACGATACCCTCAGCCCCAGCCTCCTCAACTCTCTCTTTAATCCATTCGCTGATGTAGTGTGCCAGTTCCATTCTTTCACCTCTTTGCTTAGAAGCTTCCACCTTGCGATAACAGAAGCTTCCAATGGGTCAAAGTCAAAAGAAGAAGCCCTCAGACCGAAATCCAATTCGGATTCCCGTCCAAGGGCTTCTCGGCCCGTAATTCCAGGTACGACCTGGTACCTTGCCTTTTCGGGCTATATATTATCACAGAACCTCGGAAAAGTCAAGGGCATTGGGTCTCTGTAATCATTCACATGTGCTTCGCCCCTATGACCTTGATGTACTCCCAATTTCACATGACGAGGCTGAGAAGCGTCCTCACGTTGAGCCCTACGAGGGCCACTCCGATCAGGCTGCCCAATGCCTTAGCGGGGAGTTTCTTACAAAGAAAGGCAGCAGTGGGGGCAGCAATAGCCCCACCAATCAAGAGAGCAACTACGATGTCCCAGCGGAATGCTTCTGGCCCCACGATGATCAGAAAGGTCAAAGTTTCGGCCACGGTGACGAAAAACTCAACCAAATTGATGGAGCCGACGACTTGGCGGGGTTCGTCACTACCAGCCAGGATCAGACTGGGGGTGGCAATCGGCCCCCACCCTCCACCACCCACCGCATCCATGAAACCTGCCACCAACCCCAGTAGCGTGAGCTTCCCCCGCGAATGACCGTTGTTCTCAGGGGTGATTGGATTCTTCTTTACCAGGAATCGGTAAAGGATCAAAAGCCCCATCATCAGGAGGATGACAGCCACAAAGGGCTTGATGGTCTTGCCAGGCACAGAAGCCAGGAAATAGGCTCCGGCCACTCCACCTATTACCCCTGGTATGGCCAGAGACAAGACCAGGTCGCGCTTGACGTTACCAAACCTGAAGTGAAAGGCCCCGGAAAGAAGGGTGGTGAAAACCTCCGCTGTGTGTACCGAGGCACTGGCAATGACCGGATAGAGACCGATAGACACGAGCAACGAGGCCGAAAAAACCCCGTATCCCATGCCCAATGTCCCATCCACGAACTGGGCTAGGTATCCTACGATAACCATAGCGATGAAGAACAGCGGCTTAAACATGTTTGACTACCTCCTTGTGATGTTTTTATATAATCTCTATAGACTTCATAGATATTACCCGCAAAAATTATCAGGAGCTTGCCCGCAGTTAGCCAGCAACCTCCCTCCTGTTCAATCTTTATGATAAAGTCTATAGACTTTATAGACATTATGCCCAAAAATGAAACGCCAGGCTTGGGGGGCCCTAATCTGCCTTGGCCTCTCGTTCCTTCTGGCACACGTCGCTAAAAGTGGTGTTGTCTATTATATTCGCTACGGCGTCCCTGGCCTCGCGCCAAACCAGCTTCAGCCCGCAGGTCGCCTCTCTGGGACAAAATTCGTGGGCCGTGACGCTCACACAGCTAATGGGGGCCAGAGGGCCGTCCATGGCTCGAATCACCTCACCAACGGTGATATCCTCGGGTGGCCTGGCCAGATAGTAGCCACCACGGGCACCCCTTTTGCTCCTGACAACTCCGGCCCGCTGCAAAGTCAACAAAATCGTTTCGAGGTACTTCTGGGGGATGTCCTGCCTTTCGGCAATCTCGCGGATTTTCACCGGCCTCTGGCCATAGTTCAAAGAGAGTTCCAATACTGCCCGTGCCGCGTACTCGCCTTTTGTGGAAAGTTTCATGCTCGTCACGCAATGTCTACTTAGTCTATCATTTCTATAGACATTATATCACAATAGGACCTCCCTGTCAAGATAACGTGGGAAAGAGAACCTACACTTGATACAAAAGTCCGGAGGTCGGCTATCCGTGCCTCGCCCCCAGGATCGTTTCAGCTACCTCTCGCATTGTCCGCTGGCTGTTTCTGCTGCGGCGCTGGATGCTCAGGAAAGCTTCGTGTTCCGTCAGCCCATGGCGTTGCATGAGGATCTCTTTGGCTCGACCAACCACTTCCCTCGTAGCCAGTGCCTCTTTGAGGTCTGCTGCTTCTTGCTCCAGGGCCTGCCACTCCTCGAAGCGGGCCATGGCCAACTCGATGGCCAGGCCAAGGTCAGCCTCCTTGACCGGTTTGACCAGATAGGCCAGGACGGCAAGTTTCGTGGCTCGCTCCACCAACTCCCGGTCACTGTAGGCTGTGAGCATCAAGATCGGGATACGGCGCTTGGCCGTGATAGCCTCGGCCACTTCCAGGCCATCCATATCAGGCATTTTGATGTCCAGGATGGCTAGGTCAGGCTTCTCTTTTGCAGCCAACCTCACGGCGCTTGGGCCATCGGTGGCCATCCCCACCACCCGATGTCCCATCTCCTCCAACATGGTTCTCAGCCCTAGCCGGATAATGGCTTCGTCGTCGGCGATCAACACTCGGAGCGATTTCACAACTGCGCCTCCCATTGCTCTCTGGGGATTCGGATTAGCGCCCTGGTGCCTCTCTCCTTTCCCATTTCTGATTTGCCATCTCTAATCTGGGACAACACGAACTCGCCCTTCAAGTCTTCCTCTACCAGAGTCTCCACAATCTGCAATCCTAAGCTACGAGCCGGGGCAGCGCCAAAATCAGCCGGGAAACCTACCCCATCGTCCGTGACCTCGATGGACAGGTGCTCCCGATCCTGGGTCAACTTGATGACGATAGCTCCCCGGTTCCTGCCCACAAAAGCGTGTTCTACAGCATTTTGGATTAACTCGTTTACGGCCAGGGCCAGAGAGGTAGCCGGCTGGGAGGGCAGAGAGACCTCTTCGCCTTCGACCGTGATCTGGATATCCTGATCCGGTTGAAGCATATTCTGAGTGATGGCGGCTACGATTCTCTCAATCACGTCCTTGACATCTACCAGTCGAAATCCCTTCTGGGACAAGACCTCATGGACGGCGGCAATGCTCAGAATGCGGTTAATGCTCTCGTGCAAGACCTCTTGAGCGCTGACTTCTCTTCCCTCACTCACCTGCAACCGCAGGAGCATGGCCACGGTTTGCAGGTTGTTCTTCACCCGATGGTGCATCTCCCGCACTATGGCTGCGTTCATCACCAGATTAGCGTTCTCTATAGCCAGGGCCGTCTGGTTGGCCAGGGTAGAGAAAAGGCCAATTTCCTCCTGGGTGAAATGATGGGGCTCAGCAGTGTAGCAGTTGAACACGCCAATGATCCGCTCCCGCACCGTCAATGGCACGCTGAGGAGCGAACACAGACCCTCTTGTCTGGCTATGTCCGCATAGTGATAACGCGGTTCCTCCCTCACATCCAGAACGGTTATGGGAACTCCCTCCTGGGCAACCAATCCAGCGATCCCCTCTCCCACTCGTAACGGTGGCTTGTTGATATAATCCTGGCTCAGGCTCTGAGTGGCTCGGATCACCAACTCTCCCTTGGCCTCGTCGAGGAGCATCAGAGAGCAGACCTTGGCGTTCATGATCTGAGCTGCCATTTCCATGATCAACCCCAACATCTCATCCAGGTAGAGGGGAGAGGTGATGGTCCTGCTGACCTCAGCCAGCGTGGATAGCTCCGCGATTTGCCGCCGCATGTTGTCGTAGAGTTCCGCTTTCTCCAGGGCACCGGCCGCCAGGTCGCCGATCAGGGAGAGCAACTCCACCTCATCTTCACTGTAATCATGGAAGGCGGTGGTCTGCACGTTCATGGCCCCGATCACCCGCCCCTGGCTGATGAGCGGCACCACTAACAGGGACTTGAAGTCCAGTTCTCTGGTTTCGGGCAGGTACTTGAAACGGGGATCGCGGGCTGCGTCCCGCACACCCAGGGCCACGCCTTCCTGGGCTGCCCAGCCGGTGATCCCCTCCCCCAGCCGCAGCCTGGCCCGGCCAATGGCTTCGGGAGCCAGGCCGGTAGTGGCCTTGAGGACCAGAGTCTCTCCTGACTCGTCCAACAAATAGATGGAGCAGGAGTCCATGCCCATCACCTGAGCTGTCTGGCAGGTGATCAATTCCAGAGTGCTCTCCAGGTCCCAGGCCGAGCTAAGAGCCTGCCCAATCTTCCGCAACACTCCCAGTTGGGCCGTTTTCTGTTCCAGTCTCTGCTCCAAGTTTTCTAACATCTTCCATACTAAGGGAGACGGCCACCCATTAAAAATGGATGACCGTCTTGCATCTCCGCCAGCCAAAGCTCTAAACCCATTGTGGCAAAAGTGACACTCCCACGCTCGCGACCGATTGCCAAATCCGTCGCTCGGCGGCTGGATCGCCACATCCAGCCGGAGTGCGATCTTTGCCCCAATGCCCCTAAACGTTAGGAAGCGATCACTTCCTGCTGGTTCGCTACTTACCGGTATCCTACTGCTGCCGGGTCTGATGGGCCAGGATGATGGCCTCAGCCACGTCCTTCATCGGCCTGCGCTTGTTCATGCTCATCTTCTGGATCTTGCGGAAGGCTTCGGCCTCGGCTAGCCCTTGAGTGTCCATCAAGATGCCTTTGGCGCGGTCAACGAGCTTTCTCGTCTCCAGGGCCTTTTTCAGATCACCTATTTCTTTCTCCAGGGCCCGGAATTCGGAGAAACGAGCCATGGCCACCTCAATGGCCGGTGTCAGGTCAGACTCTCGCATGGGCTTGGTGATGTAGCCAACCACGCCTGCTTCCTTGGCCCGCTCCACCAGATCACGCTGGCTATAGGCCGTAAGCAGAACGACGGGAGCGATTTTCTCCTCCGTGAGGATCCTGGCTGCCTCAATGCCGTCCATGTCCGGCATCTTGATATCCAGGATAGCCACATCGGGCTTCAGCTCCCGAGCCAGGTTTACGGCGCTGCGGCCGTCAACTGCTTCCCCGACGACCAGATAGCCCAGATTGGTCAGCATCTCCCGGAGGTCCATCCGAATAATGGACTCATCATCAGCGATGATCACTCTGGCGCATTCCAAAATTCCTCACCTCCTATCAGCTTGGGGAAGCTCACGACGGCCTGCACACCGTCGCCTCCCTTTAACTCAAACTGCCCTCTCAGATCATGCTCAACCAGGGCTTGCACAATTTGCAAACCCAGGCTCTCAGCGTGTTCGCGGTCGAAATCGGCTGGCAATCCAACTCCGTCATCCTGAATGGTGATGGTCACCTCATCACCCTTGTCAATCAACCGAACCGATACGGTGCCAACAGACCTTCGCTCGTACCCGTGTTCTACCGCAT
>JBGVTF010000413.1:0-32915 GCA_041862415.1 Anaerolineae bacterium
TGCCCTGGGCCTGTTCAGAGAGACCCACCTGAAATTTCTACTGGTGTCCAGCCCACCTTTTAGCCTGCTGGTCGGGCTGGGCATCGTCAACACCTGGCGGATCGCCAGCGATTGGCGGGCCGGGCTGGGCAGGTCAGAGCTCGGCCAACCGGCGGCACGAGTGGTGGTACTTCTGCTGGTAGCGTTCACGCTTCTTGCTTCCGGTCAATCGCTGATCAATTACTATTGCGATCCCCAATACGCTCGTGACGACTACCGCGGCCTGGCCCGCTACATCGCGGCCACGGCCGATTCCAACGATGCCATTCTGCTCAACGCTCCCGGACAACAGGAGATATTCGGCTACTATTACAATGGCGATTTACCGGTTTACCCCCTGCCCCAGCAGCGCCCTCTCGATCCAGAGCAAACCAGGCGTGACTTGGAAGCCATCGTGAGCCAGCACGCAAAAATCTTCGCCGTCCTGTGGGCCACTGACGAGAGCGACCCCGGCCGCTTTGTCGAGGGCTGGCTGGACGAACGGACCTACAAGGCCCTGGATACCTGGTATGGCAACGTGCGCCTGGCGGTCTACGCTGTGCCCCAGGCCGGCCAGGCCACGGAGATGACGCACCCTTTGTCGGCCAGACTGGGCGACAAGGTGATGCTCTTCGGCTACAACCTTCTTTCCGAAGAAGCTTATGCCGGCGACATACTGCAACTGACTCTTTTCTGGCAGGCCCTGACCGCGCTGAAGGAGCGCTACGTGGTTTTCATCCACGTGCTGGATGCCGAGGGCCACATCGTCGGCCAGCGCGACACCGAACCCGGCGGCGGGGCCATGCTGACCACCACCTGGCAGCCCGGCCAGACTATCACCGACAACTATGGCGTCTTGATCTCGCATGGGACTCCCCCCGGCGAGTATCGGGTGCAAGTTGGGATGTACGCTTTGGACAGTGGAACGAGATTGCTCGTCAGCCAGGCTGGTCAGCCCCCTGGTGATAGCCTTACCCTGGACCCCATTCACATCCTGCGCCCCAAAGCGCCTCCCCCTCTAGACACCCTGAACATGCAATACCAGGCAGGCCTTGACTATGGCGGCCTCAAGCTGTTGGGCTATGACCTCTACAAGCTAGGCTACGCCCACCAGAAAGACGAACCCCTTCACCCAGGAGACATCTTGCACCTGGACCTCTATTGGCAAGCCATAAACACGCTGGATACGGATTGGCAACTGGGTTTGCAACTGGTGGACAAAGGGGGGCAAAGCTGGGCCATTGAGGAAGAGCGGCCCATTGGGGGAAGCTATGGGACGAGTTTGTGGCAGGCTGGCGAGGTCGTGCGAGATCAGCACGATATCTTGATCCCATCCGACGTTTCACCGGGGCGCTATTACCTGGTGGGGCAGGTGAGGCCATCGGCCGATAGCGAGGTCTTGAGTCCGCGTTTCGAGTCAAAGGAACTTGTCATAAGATAGCCGACCCGCAGGTGAGAGTCTCCAGGTGAAGCGGCGTCTACCACTGGGCTACGAAATCCACCACAGGCCACTGGCAGCCACTGGACAATGGCTCGCAGGGCTCCCAGTCTGTGAAGACATCCACCACGTCCGAAAGCTGAGTGCTCCCGTCGTGACTGTAGACGGCCACGTACCAATGACCACCTTTGGCGCCAGGAGAAAGCATTATTTCGTAGGGTTCGTACATTGACGTCTCATGTTCACCGCAACACCACCCATCGGTCCAGACCTTGACAATCAGGCCGGGCACATAGTTGGCGTTGACGTCGTAGACGACGCCCTTGACACCCGTAGTCCCACAGTTGGGGGAGCAGGTCACGGTGCGACCGAGACGGTATTGGTATTGCCCGGAAGGCGCTGTCGTTGGCACAGGAGTAGCTGACGGCGGCACGGCAGTTGGCGGGGCTGGCTGTGGTGCGGCTGTGGGTGGGCGCGGCGTGGCCGTGGGGACGACTTCACCGGGGGCAGGGATGATCAAGGTCTGACCAGAGTAGATGAGGCTGGGGTCTTCCAGGCCATTGGCCTGCACGATGGCCTCAACGCTGACGCCGTAGCGCTGGGCGATCTGCGCCAGGTTCTCACCGGGCTGCACCACGTGGGTCGTGCGGCCAGTCCGGGTCTCCACAGGGACAGGCGTAGCGGCGGCCTCTGGAGGAGGGGCGCTTGTAGGCCCACCCTCAGGTGTGGGTGTATCGGTCGGGGGCACCACCAGGGTAGCTGTAGGTGTAGACGGGGGCGGCGGCGGTGGAGTGGGTGGCATAGGACCGGGTGTGAAGGTAGGGGTGAAAGTAGGCTTGGGTGTCCGCGTCGGAGTGGGCGCAGGTTTATTGCTCTCCGTGACCAGCACAATCAGTTGGCTGAAAACCAGGTAATTGAGCAACACCAGGACGGCGATGATGCTCCAATGTCTGCCCTTCATAAATTAGATTCCCTCTCTCGTGAAACCATAGTGACTCTAAACGATCTAACAGACCCCCAGCCTGTTGAGGTACTCTTGCGGGTTATCCAGGTCTGCTCTCATCCTTATGGTAACTTCTTCTAGACATATTATACCACTTTATGAGCTAACACGCAACATAACGAGTTGGTTCTTGGCAGAGCCATAAGTCTGTGGTATAATGCCCTTGTCTGGTGTCCGAGGACACTGGCTACATCACAGAACGCGGAGGCAGATTAAATGATTGGCCTTTCGCTTGAAGAGATTCCCCTGGGCGATCCACGCCTGCAGGAGTTTGTGGAGGCACCCTGGCGCATTTACCGCGGTAATCCTTATTGGACCCCGCCTCTCAGGGCGGACCTCCTGGGCAACAAGTTGCTGGGATTGGTCGGCCTGCTGACTCCGGAGCATCCCTATCACCGAGATGCTGAGGTCACCCACTTCCTGGCCCGGCGTGGTTCCGAGCTGGTGGGGTCCATCTCTGCGGCCATCAACCGCCGCTTCAACGAATATCACCATACCCGCATTGGCTTCTTCGGCTTCTTCGAGACGGTGGAGGATTTTGAGGTAGCCCAGGCCTTGCTGGACGCGGCGCGGGATTGGGTTAAGAAGCGGGGAATGGAGGTGCTGCGTGGTCCCGGCCAGTACTCCAATGCCACCCACGAGCGTCAGGGCGTCTTGGTCATGGGCTTCGAACATCCCCCCACCGTGGAACTGACCCACAATCCGCCCTACTACGCCCAGTTCCTGGAACGCTATGGGTTCCACAAGGCCAAGGACTACCACGCTTATGAGTTGGCGGTTCAGACGCCGGTTGACCCACGCCTAGAGCGGCTGGCAGAACGAGTTCGTGCACGGCGGAACATCGAGACGCGGATGGTCAACATGGAAGCCTTTCACGAAGAGGTCCGCTTATTGGTCCGCATCTACAACGAGGCCTGGGCTCGGAACTGGGGCTTTCTGCCCCTCACAAACGAAGAGGCGGACGCCCTGGCCGAGAGCCTGCGCCCCGTGCTGGACCCCCCTTTGCTGCGCTTCGCCACTGTGGAGGGGCAACCAGCGGCCGTCTTCGGTATCCTGCCTGACCTCTATGTGCCGCTGCGGCCTCGCTGGCGTTGGCCGCACGACACAGATTTGATGCGCCTGGTGCGTGTGCTGGTGCAACGCCGCCGCATCCCCCGCCTGCGGGCCATGTTCTTCGGGGTGCGCCCGGCCTTCCGGCAGACGGGCGTTGATGCTGTTATATTTCTCGAGGCGAAGCAATACGCCATGGCCCGTGGCTACCAGTGGTGCGAGACGTCCATGCTACTGGAGGACAACGACCTTGTCCGGAACGTGTCCGCGCACATGGGGGGCCGTCACTACAAGACCTGGCGCATTTATGACATGGAGTTGTGAAGGGTATCTACGCCACTTACAGAGGTGCCCAGCGGCTGGTCCGACAGAGCCGAGGTGATGAGGCTCTCGCAGGCGGTGTCCAAGGCCATGGCCGGATCTACGGCGCGCAAAATCGGCTCCATGACGACGAGGACCGTTAGTGCATCAGCAGGTAATGATAGGCCGAGATGACTGCTTTGGCTCCCTCCCCGATATGCACCAGCACCTGCTCCGAAACGTGGGTCACATCGCCAGCGGCGAACACCCCTGGCCAGTTGGTGGCGCAGTGCACGTCCACGATGATGTGTCCGTCCCTGTCACAGTCAATCCATTCCCGTACCAGGTCGGAGTTGGGGGTACGTGGCAGTTTGACGAACACACCCTTGACCGGTATCTCGCGCACCTCGCCGTCGGGCATTGTGACCACGATGCCTTCGACGAAACGCTCGCCGCACACCTCTTTCACCGCTACGCCTTCTGAGATCTCGACGTTCTGCACCTGGCGGAGCCTGTGCGCCAGGGGGGTATCTGGCAGCGGTTCGGGAGCCAGCAGGTAGACCTGGTGGGCTTTGCGGGCCAGGTCGGCAGCGGCCCATTGGGCGCGCCGCCCATTCCCCACCGTGGCCACGTCCTTGCCCAGGAACAGGCCAGCGTGCGTGGCCGCCGAGTAACTCAGCCCGTAGCCAGCCAGCCGGGTCTCACCTGAAACGTTGAGACGCTGTGGCTTAGCACCTGTCGCTATAATCAGGGCTCGCCCTTCAAAGCGATCACCGCGAGCGGTGTTCACGACAAAGTTCTGTTCACCGGGCATCACCTTGGTTACGGTGTCGAAGCGGCGCACAAAATCCAGGTAGTCCAGTTGGCGGCGGAAAGCGTCCAGCAGTGCCTCGCCGGTGATGATCTCCCGCCCCTCCGTATCCTCCAGTTGCATCGCGTAGGTGGTCTGGCCGCCCCATTGCTCGGCGATGATCAGCGGCTCCAGCCGCTGGTTGATGGCCATCGTGGCGGCAGTAATGCCTGCCGGTCCACCGCCGATGATAATCAGATCGTACATTGCTTCCCCTCCTCGTCAGGCCCACTCCGCCGGCACGGGCGGGATGAGCCCTTTGTCCATCAGAAAACGGGTCATATCCTGCGCCTGACGGATAATCGTCTCTGCCTTGCTGAGCAGTTCTTGGCGTGATAGGTTGAGACGGGCCATGCCCTGCTCCTGCGCTTTCACGCCGACGGCCGCTGCTTCACGGGGGAAGATTTCCCAATCATCCATGGTCGGCACGATGTGCTCCGCGTCGAGCCCACGCTCCTCCGCGCAGCGGGCCAATTCCTCGGCGGCGGCGATGGCCATCTCGTCGGTGATGGTCGTGGCCCGCACGTCTAGCACGCCACGGAAGATGCCGGGAAAGCCCAGTGAGTTGTTGATCTGGTTGGGAAAGTCGCTGCGGCCTGTGCCCACGATACGTGCCCCGGCCTCCTTTGCCTCCCGGGGCCAGATTTCGGGGATGGGGTTGGCGCAAGGGAAGACAATCGCGTCTTCGGCCATCCCCTTCACCCACTCTGGCAGGATCGTCCCCGGGCCGGGCTTGCTGAGCGCGATGCAGACGTCGGCGCCGTGCATCGCCTCGGCGGGGCCGCCGCGCCGCCCTTCGGCGTTACTGTATTGACAGATGCGCCACTTGTCCACGAACTCGATCTTGCGCTGCGCGATGTCCTCCCGTTCTGGGTGCAGGATACCCTTGCTGTCGCAGGCCATGACGTTGCCGAACTGGACGCCGTGGGCTAGCAGCAAGCGCAGCGTTGCGACGTTGGCTGCGCCGGTGCCGATCAGCGCGACTTTGATGTCGTCCATCCCCTTGCCCACTACCTTCAGGGCGTTGATCACCCCTGCCAGAATGACCGTCGCCGTCCCTTGCTGGTCGTCGTGCCAGACCGGGATCCTGACCTCGGGGTCGGTGCGCAGCATGTCGAGCACGCGGAAGCACTTGGGCTGGGAGATGTCCTCCAGATTGATTCCGCCGAAGGATGGCTGAATCAACTTGACGGCCTGGATGATGGCGTAAGGGTCTTTAGTGTCCAGACAGATCGGTACAGCGTCCACGCCGCCCAGATACTTGAAGAGCAGCGCCTTCCCTTCCATCACTGGCAGCCCGGCCGTCGCTCCGATGTCGCCCAGGCCCAGCACCCGTGTGCCATCGGAGACGACAGCGACGGTGTTCCCCTTGTTGGTGTATTCATAGGCCAGGTCTTCGTTTTCGTGGATGGCGCGGCAGGGAGCAGCCACGCCTGGCGTGTACCAGATGGCAAAGTCACCAAGTCCGCGAATAGGACACTTGGGCGCAATCTGAACCTTGCCCTGGTAGAGAGGATGCAATCGCATCGCGTCTTCCGCTGGCTTCTTGGCTTTGGCCAGCAGTTCCTCTTTGGTAAGTGTATCAGGCATTGTACCCCCTTGGTGGAGACTTCTCGAAAAGTTTTGTCATCTATTGTTTTCAGCGGCCTCGATAAGCTGTTCAACCGAGACGATCGGACCGTATTTCGCTTTCAGCGCTTCAAGGCCCTTCCTCTGTTCTCGATAGACTTCAAACAACTTTGCCGGGATGTTCTTCTCCTTCCTGTAGCCCTCTTCCTGCAGATCAATTCTCGCGAGGACATTGTCCACATAGAATGCAAACTGCTTGTCATAGAGTTCCTTCGGATACTTTTTGCCGATCTGGGCGAACATCTCTTTGAGGTCTTCATACTTCGGAATAAACCCGATCGGCGTTTCAATCGCACCGACGTCTCCGTGTGCTCTTAGTTCAAGCCAGCCAAGCCACACTTTCACATCACGCTTCTCGCCGAGCAGCTTGTCCCCTTCCCCGCTACGGGCGCCATGCGTTAGAAAGTAGTTCAACCCGGCCATAATGGGTTTGCTCTTTAGTTTGTCAGAATTAAAGAACGCAAACTGCGTGTCCATATAATCGGCAAGCGGACCGGGGATAAACGGCTCATTGGCCCAGGGCTGGCGTCTGACACCCTTGGCCCCAACCTCCGTCGCGGTTGCCGCCGAGAGAATTGAGGCCCCGATGACAACACCGTGATCGGGATTCTTGGCGACCCGGACCGGGGGCATCGTATCGCTGTCCCGCCCGCTGTACGTGATCACCTTGATTTGCACACCGCGCGGCTCTTCGGCCGTGGCTTTATTGTAGTTTCCGATAGATGTGCTTGCGACTGTGCATCGTGAATTCGGATGAGAAAGCGGGACAAGTTTGCCATTTTCATCCGTCTTGCCCTCCCACCACTCGCCCTGGAAGTTAATACCTTTTTTGGGGTATTCCTCTCCGTTCCCAACCCAGTACGGCACTTTGTTTTCGTCAATCAATACATTTGACCAGATCACCTCCGCGCCTTCTTCTCTCAGAGCTTTCATCAAGTACGGATCGCTTTCGCGGTTCACATCCTGAACGATCCCAAAGATCCCGATCTCAGGGTTGATACCTCGCAACGTCCCGTCTTCAGCAATCCACAACTGGGCCAGGTCATCACCGATGAAATCCGTGCCAACCATGGCCGTCGTGGTTTTCCCGCATCCAGAAGGCGCGGCCCCGGCACAGAACGTCTTTCTTCCGCCAGGGCCCGTTAAGCCTGTGATAAACATGTGCTCCGATAGTTCCCGTTCTCTGCGGTAATAGGTTGCCAGGTCAACCGCAAACCGGTGATTCCCTTTCTTCAGCAGCAGCGTATTGCCAGCATACGTACAGAACATGGCGAATGTCGTCAGCCAGCTTCTATCCATGAACACCCTGGCATTCGGTAGATCCTCCGGTCTATTTGGCCCTTCACTATGGACATTGGTGAAGAACAGCCCCGCGCGTTGCACTTCTTCATCAAATTGGTCATAGACATGTCTGTACAGAATGTTTGCCGAGTGCATGACGTACGTTGACGTCGTGATTTCCAGAGCCGGAATTGCAGCCTGAGCGCCGATGGGTCCCCTGCTGAAGAAGCCCACAAACAGGGTCGTCCCCTCTGCAATTCCAGTCATGTAGGCTTTGACATACTCGCATGCTTCATCTCTGGGAATCTTCTTCGCAAGCACACTGACTTCTTCGCCTTCGTTTACAATGTAGAACGTTCTATCAATGATCCGCGCCTGTTCCTGAGCAAGGTCGAAGTGAATCGTATGGTCTTTCATAGCCAGGGGGCGTTCTTCGCCCTTTTCAAGACTCATTTCCCTGACTTTTTGAACATCTGCATTTGATCCAGTGTTCACAAAAACTGTGTCAGGATCGGTCATTGCAATCGCGTTCGCGATTTTCAGAAGCGCTTCTTCATTGATAATCTTGCTCAGCTTTGCCACATTCTCCTGGTCGCACTTGATCTTGAACAGAGCTCTCGCTTCATCCAAGGTGTGAATCCCACCGATTTCAGCAAGGATATCAATGCCTTTTTTCAGTTCTAACATGCTTGTTCCCCTTTGCAGCTTGGATCATGCTCTTTCGATTCAGGTTGTTTAGCACGTTTGGATGTCGTTCCAGAACCTGTCTCAGGTTCTCTTTGTGAGTCCTTTCTGTCAATATGGCCTCCTTGAAAAGTGTATTGATACTCCTTATGAGAACATATGTCGGAAGATACAGATTACAGACGGTCAGATCTACTGCTCTCCTACCACTATTCTCTTCAGCAGAATCCTGTCACCCTGGATTTCCTCCTTCTCATCAATAATTGGCAAGCGCGCCCCGCTGACCGGATCGTACATGCCTATTTCCAGTTGATAATCCCCAGCCGGGGCCCACGGATCAACGGTGATTTCATACTCGTCTACAATGATCTCGCCCTCCACCCAGCTGATGGTGGGCAGTGTTCCCTGTCCAGGGAAGTCATCTTTCTGCCCCCAGATGCGGCTATCATCCCCAAGCAAATGCGTGAAGACCTTGTAGCTCGTCTCCATACCCACCAGTGCTCGCCAGTAGAGGCTCAGGTGCAGGGCGTCGCCAGCCGTGACGTGATCGGCCTTCAAATCGTAGCCCAGGAACTCTACCTGTCCGCCTAGATTGACCGATAGGGGGTGCTGTATGGGTGGGACCTCAAAGCTCCTGGGCCGCGCTTCAACGATCAGTTCGCCCAATGCTGCTTCCCCCACTGGTTCTCCCGTGACCATGTCCACGACCTGAGCCACCAACCGATAGTTCCCCGACAGGACGTTGGGCGGCGGGGCGAAATCGCACCAACCCCGCAAGACCTCACCTTTGGTCCACTCCGTGGTGGGACAAGCGTCCCCTGTGAGGCGACTCACCTTTCCCACCGGAAACTCCCCTTCCTCATTTCGTAAGTGCATCAAAAGGCCGTAATCTCCCTGGACATTCCGCCTGGCTTGCCAGTAGATGGGGAGAGCCACTGTCTCACCAGGTTGAGCCTTTGGCTGATGGAAGGGATCGCAGCCCAGTAGTCGGAGTTCTTTGCCTATATCCACCGCGAGCGTCCGTTGGATCCCCAGTGTTCCCACTTCCGGCTGGCGCAGGGCCTTCGTCACTTGAAGGGTGCCAACCTCCAGCCTCGAGCCATGTCCCCCTTCGATCACGTTGAGAGGCACTTGCGTCGCCCAGGGATATAGAGCGACCTCCACCCGGTATTCACCGGGGGGAGTGGCTGGCGGGATAGAGAAAAGGTAATAGTCCCGCACCTCCTTACCCCTCGGCTTCCACTGGGAGGTGCCTCGACCACCGCGATCCAGCAAGGGCCTATCCATCTGCCACACGATGTGTCCCTGTCCGTCTAGCAACATTACCGAGACCTGGTAATCTTCGCGAGCCTCGAATTGCTGCCAGTACAACGTGATCTGGGCCTGCTCCCCCGAGGGCACCGGATGGGGGACGAGATTGGATGAGCTGTCCCCCCAAGCCCAACCCACGAGTTTCAACTTGCCTTCAAAATTGGCGTCCATCGCCTCGAAAACCGGGTCCGGCTTGAAATCTACTGCTAGTAACTGGTCGTAGATAATATGAGCCGCCAGACGATGGCCTTCAACGTTCCAATGCAGGTCCCGACGGAAATAAGGCTGCTTCCCCTCCTGGCTGAATCCGGGTAGGAGATCTATGTGGGGAATCCGCTCACTGGTACAGATGTAATCCATGACCTCTGCCTCGGGGGAGGTCCAACATCCCATCCATTCTTTGTGAGGCGGTATGGTCACCACAACCAACCGGCTCCCATGCTCCTCCACACTCTCACTCAGACGTCTGAGGATGGCTTCTACCGTCTGCCAGGCGTATTGCCAATAAGTGGGCGGGTTGAAAGGTGTCAGGCAGCGAGGGGCCTTGGTCTCCAATGTCCCTTCAATCAGAGCGCGCGTCTCGGAAAACCGGAGTGGCTGCATCAAGACTTCGCCAGCAGAGAGCCACTCTTCTTCCCCGTCACGGGTTTCTAGTTCGGACGGGTGAGGGTAGGGGAAGTTGCGAAGGACCAGTTGTCCGTCCACTAATTGGAACTTGGGTTTGGGCGGCTCTTTCTCCTTGACGAGGTCGGTGAGGTCATTGTGGAAGAAGACCAGCATTACCAGATCAGGTTCATACTTGTAGCCCTCGGTCTCGTAACACAAGGTCTCCTGAGTTATGCCATAACCTGTCACCCCTGTATTGATCACCTCGAAGGAGCCATGCTTCTTCAAGAGAGACTCCAATATCTCAGGGAAAGCTTCGGACCGCTGTACGCCATCGCCGTAAGTGAAAGAATCGCCCAGCACCAGAATGCGGTAGGTGCCCTCGGGTTTCTGGTAGGGATAGTCTTCGTCTCGCAATCCCTTGGAATTGTGGGTGTATTCTACTCGCCCCAAGAAGCTGTCCGAGGACTTGCCCACCATGGAGAAATCCGGTCTATTTTTCCAGCCCAATATAGGATCATACTCAAAAGAGCCGTCCCATCCATAGTCCGCCCGGCCGTGCCAGTAGTAAGGTATAGCTTGCTCGACAGCCAGCAGACCCAGGAGCAAACCGAAGGCCATCAGGGCCAGGTTGGCAATAACGTTCAGTGGTCTTTTCATCAGTAGGAGCAGAATCTGGCTTCAGGCAGGGAAGATCTTCCCTGGGTTCAAAATCCCTTTCGGATCAAGGGCCTTCTTGATACTGCGCATGACGTCTATGGCAATGGGGCCGAGGTCCATTTCCAGATAGGGACGCTTCAGGACGCCCACGCCGTGTTCACCAGAGAGGGCTCCGCCCAACTGCACGGCGGCGGTGAAGATGTCGCCTACGGCTTGTTGGACCCGTTCCCATTCCTCGGGGTCACGCCGGTCGAAGAGGATGTTGGGGTGCAGGTTGCCATCGCCAGCGTGACCAAAGATGACGATGGGCAAGTCGTGCTTTTTGGAAATCTTCTTGAGGCGCGCCACCATCTCTGGAATGGCGCTGCGGGGCACGGTGATGTCTTCTCCCAGTTTGTTGGGCCGCTTCTGGCCCAGCGATGGGGAGACCGACCGCCGCGCCTGCCACAAATCATCGCTCTCGCCCGCCGTAGCTGCTACCTTAACCTCACTGGACCCCTCCTGGCGACAGATCTCGGCCACGACCTCGATGTCGCGCTTGGCGTCGGCCTCGTCGCCGTCGGTCTCGATGACCAGGATAGCCTCGGCCTCACGGGGCAACCCCATGTGCAGGTAGTCCTCCACAGAGTTGATAGCCGTCTCGTCCATCAGTTCCAATGTGGCTGGCATGATGCCAGCGCTCAGCACGGCATTGATTGCCCGGCTGGCGTCGGTCAGCTTGGGGAAAGTGACCAGAGCAGTGCGTTTGGCCTGGGGCATGGCCAACAGCTTCACCGTCACCTCAGTGACAACACCCAGAGTGCCCTCAGAACCAACGAGGAGCTGCACCAGATTGTAACCAGTCACGTTCTTGATGGCCTTACCCCCAGTGTGGAAGATTCGACCGTCGGCCAGCACCACTTTCAGAGCCATGACATAGTCGCTGGTAACGCCGTATTTCAGACAGCGGGGACCGCCAGCGTTGGTAGCCACGTTGCCGCCGATAGTTGACTGCTTGATGCTGGCCGGGTCTGGTGGATAGAGGAGTCCTTTTGCCTCCACTGCCGCCGCCAGGTCGGCTGTGATCACCCCAGCCTGGGCGGTGACCATCATGTTATCGTGGTCAATCTCCAGGATGCGGTTCATGCGAGTCAGGCTGAGGGCGATGCCGCCGGAAAAAGGTATCGAGCCCGCAGCCAGGCCGCTGCCCATGCCCCGGGGCACCACGGGAATCCCTTCCCGGTAGGCTACTTTCAATAGCTCTGAGATCTCTCCACTGTTGGCTGGCAGGACTACCACATCGGGCTGATGCTCGGCGAAGGTACCATCGTAAGAGTAAGCCACCAGGTCCTCTGGCGAGTTGAGCACGTAACGCTCACCGACGATGCTTTGCAATTCTTCGATGATCTGTTCGTTCAACATCGCATCCTCTCGATTTCGGCGCGAATGGCGGTAACTATGGCTTCAACCTCTGTTAGGGTAAAATGGACAGCTCCTGACCTTCTATTTCAGAACCTTCCCCACCAATTCGGTGACGTCCATCACCCGCAACCGGGCTTTCTCCCGCCGTACAGCGCCTGTCAGGGTGCGCTTGCACTGTTGGCAGGCACTGACCAGATACCTGGCTCCCGTGTCAAGGGCCTGGGCCACGCGATAAGCGGCAACGGCTTCAGAGAGAGCGGGGTCCACTGTTTCCAGGTTACCACCCCCACCACAGCAGCGGGCGTTCTGACGGTTATCAGCCATCTCCACCAGACGAAGGCCAGGGATGTCTTGCAACACGCGGCGGGGTGGATCGTACAGGCCACTCTTGCGTCCCAGGTCGCAGGGATCGTGATAGGTGACGGTCTCGGGGAACTCCTTCAGTTTCAAGCGCCCCTCCTCGATTAACTCCGCCAATAGCTCCGTATCGTGCAATACCTCCAGGCCCATGTCTTCCACTACCTGAGGATAGGTGTGAAGCCAGATATGGTAACAGGAGGGACAGGAGACCACCACTCGTGAGGCCCCGCTGGCCTTGACCCGGGCCACGTTATGGCGGATCATGGCCTCCGCTTTTTCGCTCTGACCACTAATGAGCAGCGGGTACCCACAGCACCATTCCTCACCGCCCAGCAAGGCATAGCTTACTTCGGCCGTTTCCATGATCTCAACCAGGGCCTGGGGGATGCTGTAGCTCATGGGGAAAAAAGAAGAGACACAGCCTACGAAATAGACGCTCTCGACCTGCTCGCTGGGCTTCACCCCTTGTGGCGGGCGTTCCAGGTTCTCCGCCCAGATTAGCCGATGAGAATTGTCGTCTTCAGAGATGTTATAGCAGGTAGAGATGATCTCGCCCAGTTGTCCCAAGGCCGGAGGGAGCAGCCCTCGGATGGCCAGGTCAACCCTGGTAGCATCCATAAGCTCATCAATCTCCACCTTGCTGGGGCACAACTCGGTACAGGCGTTGCATTGCAGGCAATGATATATTTTGCGGGCATAGTTCTCGCCGGGCTGCAACCGTCCTTCGCCCACCCCCCGGATCAGGGCTACTTTCCCCCGTGGCGCTTCTGTCTCTACCAGAAGCTCCCTGTAGATGGGACAAGTGTACGAGCACAGCCCGCAGCGGATACAGCGCAGATACTTTTCGTCGTCAAGCAGTTTCGTGCTGGCGAGAGGTGTGGAGATGGCTTCCATGATTCCCCGATGTCCTTATAATCCAATCTGCTATCTACAACCCTCTTGTTCGGTGTCTTGCCCACCCTATTGCAAGCTATACTTGCACAATGGGTAACGTCAGCAGCGCGTGGGGTACGATCAACACCTCGAGGTTTGGTCCCAGCTTCTCGGTCACGATGTGAAAGGCTTCATCCATCTCGGCGGCGGGGATCATCCTGGCCTGGTGCACGATGTCGGGACATTCGGAGCCGACGACGATGACCCCGCATTCCTCCATGACTTTGGCCATGATGAAAGCTCGTTGGGTGCCAGGAGGATAGCCCGTCCGCCGTAGTTCCTCCAGCAGAGAGGTCATATCGGTGGCGTCTCTCAGCTTCTCCAAGAAGCGTTGCTCACCCACTCCCTCACCAGCCCCCTCCTCACAACGAGCCGGCAGAATGTAGAAGCCACCCGGCTTGACCACCGGGGTGGGAGCGAAATAAAGGTAGCTGGCCGCCCGGCTGGTCTGGTAGAGGTTGGCGTCTTTAGGGAAGCCCACCCCGCCTACAGCCGCGTCGTACTGGTGGGGAATGGGCACCTCGTAGATGGACCTGGCGAAAGCGACCAACTCCATGAAAGCGGCCTCGGGCTCCCCAGCCCGCACAGCCGCCACTCGCTTTTCGTCGTCCAGAACCACGTTGACGATGAATTTCAACCCTGCCCGGCGGGCGGTCTCGGTGATGGCTTCGTGAAAGGGGTTGCCTTCGATGCGGCCCAGGCGAGTGCCAGGGTGATCTACCATCTGCGGCCCATGGGTGTAGGCAATCATCTTCTCGCCTGCCGCCCCCACGGCCAGGGTCTTGCGCCCGCCGGAGTAGCCAGCGTATTGATGGGGCTCGACTATGCCCGTAGCGACGAGCAAATCGGCCTCGTAGGTGATTTTGTTGACCGAGAGAGGGATGCCCGATTCGGTGACACCCAGGTCAACCAGGGCTTCCGGGTTCTGGGGCTCGTGGTCCACCACCCGGTAGCGGTCCACCACTACCTGGCCCAGCTTGGCCACCTTCTCCTCCAGGGTGCTGGGCCGGTGCATGCCGATGCCGCACAAGAGAGTGATGTCCTCATCGCGGACGCCAGCGGCCTCCAGTTCGGCCAGCAGCGGTGACACCAACAAGTAGTCGGGGCTGGCACGGGTGATGTCGGTGAAGACGATGCAGACGGTGTCACCTGGTTTGGCCAGTTCCCGCAGTCGGGGCGAGTTGATCGGCTCCGCCAGCGCCTCGGCCACTTCCTTCTCCACGTCTTCGATAGGCGGCACCCGCTTCGACTCGACCAAAGTGCCCGTCGTGCCTTTCGGTAACTCGAAAGTCAGCGTTTCTTTGCTATAGGGTACTGTGTACATCATTGTTCCCCTGTTCTCTCACTGGACCCTGCTACAAATCATACTTCACCCCTAGCTCCTGCGCGATTTGCTTCATAGTCGCCACCGTCTTCGGGTGCAAGGGGATGCCGTTCTTGCGCCGCTGATCCTCCATCTCGAATTCCTTCTCACCGTGGATGTAGATGCGATCCTGGCCCTCGGCCTTTGCCGAATTCTTGAGGCGACCAATGATGTCATCCATGGTAGCTTTGAACTCGTCTACAGGGCGGAAGGCATCAACCCGCATGGCCCCAAAGAAATGGCCCACGTTGGCTGGCAAGGGCTTACCTTCGGGAGTCTTGGGGTAAATGGTGTTGGCGTAGCCGGCCAGGGGTAAAACGCCACACAGGATGTCAACCAGGAAAGCCAAACCGTAACCTTTGTGCCCCCCGTCCTCCTCTCGTGCGCCTCCCAGCGGGAGGATGCCACCTCCAGCACGGGCCAGCAAGTTCTTGAGGACGTGAGAGGCATCGGATGTCGGTACGCCACGTTCATCGGTAGCCCAGCTCAATGGGAGCGGCTTTTCCATCCGCTCGTAAACCTCAAGCTTGCCCCGGGTCACCACGCTGGTAGCCATATCTAATACGAAGGGACGCTCCTCGCTGGCTGGAACGGCTACGCTGAGGGGATTGGTGCCCAGGATGGCATCCCTGCCGAAGGTTGGCACCACCAGGACGGCCGCATTGGTGCTGGAGATGCCAATCATGTCGTGTTCGAGGGCCATCAGAGCATAGTAGCCAGCGATGCCATAGTGATTGGAATTGCGCACGGCCACGAAACCGACGCCCATCTCCCGGGCTTTCTTGATAGCCAACTGCATCCCTCGCACCCCAACTGGCTGGCCTAGGCCATCTCCCCCGTCCATGAGCGCGGTGGTGGGGGTTTCCTGCACTACCTCGATCTTCGGTCTGGCCAGCATCACGCCGTCACGCAGCCCATCTGAGTAACGTTTGAGACGAGCCACACCGTGGGAGTCAATCCCGCGCAGGTTGGCCAGCACTAGGACATCAGATGTCACCTCGGCATCATCGTGAGGCACGCCCATCTTCTCGAAAACCCGCGTGCAAAAGCCCTTAAGCGGTTCTGCCCAGACGGTATCCCCTGTCTCTTCAGCCATTGTAGTTGTGCTCCTTTCTTTCCAAGGGTTTGATGACTTTGAACGAGCATCCGACTCTGTATCGGTGTAGCCCGCTTCGATAAGGCAAAAAAGGGAAAAGGTCAGCTCGCCCATTGGGGCCAGCGATCGTTCCTCTTCCCCCTGCAACTCTCGGCGTGTGGAAGGCCGTCCCTTCTTGATTGCGGACAGTGACGAGCTCCATCGCCTCCCAGCTCGGCTTCTTCGCCCAACCGAAATCCTCTCACACTAGATTCCTGTCTTCTCTAAACGACGGTCGTCAGTCAAGGCTCACGGAACCGTCTCTCCAATTCCTCCAGCATGGTTGCTGCTTCAACCAACTTATCCAAGGGGTTGTTCTTGCCTCTGAAGTAGCGGTAATCGCAGGGCATTATGTCCAGCGTCTCCACAAAATCCTTATGATGATTGCGAATGGATGACTCACTTACATCATAAATCTTAATCAATTCCTTTAAAATTGCATCACGGAAGTTTACCTTGCGAACGGTATAATCGAGAGCCGCTGCCCACGACTGGGGCTTGCGGATGGACAGTGGGCGTCGTCCAAGGGCGATGCGGTACTCCAACCACATTTGAATGGCCGCCCCGATCTCATCCAAGGGGATCCCCTTTTTGGTCATCTTTTCGGTGATGAGAGTTTCCACCTCATCCATCGCCTTGGCGAATAGCATCTCAAACCTATCCACGAGACGCACATCCGATTCATAGCGGACAAACTCTCCCAGGGCTTTCAAAGCTCTGTCGTAGTTGCCGAAGCGGGCCAGGGCTCGCGCCAGGTTGAGGTGGTAATCAGGATTGGTGGGAACTAGCTTGGTTGCCTTTTCGAAACTCTCGATGGCTTCCTCGATCTCCCACCGTTGGTATTGCTGCAACCCCTTCTCATTGAGCGCCTGGGCTTCCCGCTCATCGGTTGGAGAGACTATGTTAGCTTTCTCTGCCATAACCACTTCCTCTGTCTATCGGGTGAATGATACTGAAGCAACTCCAGAATATATTATATCACCTTCCGCCTAATCTGGCAATCACGGAATTGGTGTGGGCTCGCGCAGCGAAGCCTGGGCGGCCTTCGGCCCGAGAGCTTTGACCTAGCCCACTTTTCTCCTCCTGAGAACAGGGCTGGTGGGCTTCGTCCTGAGGCTCAGCCCGGAGGGCCAATGTCCCATACCGAGAGAAGGGAGAGGGGACATTGGGGGACACCGCTCGGCTGAGCTCGCGACGAAGCCCCCCCACGCCCCCGGACCGTTCGGCTGAGCGCTCACGACGAAGCCTGCTGTGCAGGTCTTGGTGTGTGTCAATCAGTGGTACTGGTTGCCTCATCCGCTGCCAGAACTTGCTCCAGGGCAGTGATAGCTACCTCTAACATCGTCTCATCGGGCTCACGGGTGGTCAGACGTTGCATAGCCAGGCCCGGCTTCAACATCAGACTGATCAGAGCGTTGCTACCATGAGCCGCGCTGAATTTGATGTACTCGTAGGCCAGGATAGCGATGACCGGGATGAGCAAGAGACGCCATAAAACACGGAGCAACAAAGGCGGTCGTCCCAGGAAAGCAAAGACCAGGACGGCAATGACGACCACCATCAGCAGAAAAGCCGTGCCACAGCGAGTATGGGCCACGGTATAAGTGCCGACCACAGCGGGTTCCAAGGATGCACCATCCTCATAAGCATTGATAGTCTTGTGCTCCGCACCGTGGTAGGCGAAGACCCGCTTGATATCGGGTATGAAGCCGATGGCGAAGACGTAAGCCAGGAACAAAGCCAGACGGATCAGGCCCTCGACGATACTGCTGAGCAGCGATGAAGCGATGAAACGGTCAATAACACCTACCAGAAACAGAGGGCCGAGAAAGAAGATAGTCACTGCTGCTATCAGCGAGATGGCGATCGTGCCCCAGGCAATAGGCCCTGAGAACTCTACCTCCTCTTCGCCCAAAGCCACGTCAGCCGAGAACATCAGAGTACGGATGCCCAGGACCAGGGTGTCCCAGAGCATGATAAGACCACGCACCAGGGGCCACCTACCAATGGAACTGGCGTAGATTCCAGCCGTAAGAGGCTCGGTGTGGATGACTATTTTGCCCGCCGGGTCTCGCACGGCCACAGCCATGTTCTTCTGGCCACGGATCATCACTCCCTCAATGACCGCCTGGCCACCATAGTGGAACTCGCTCAAATTGTTCTCCTCTCCTTGTCAAAACTGGCTATGATTGTACACCAGACGGCCTTTGCTGTCAACAGTGGAGGGGCTCAACTTCTGCCACAGGTTATGAAACCCCTGCTGAGAGGCTTCGGGTGAGGAGTTCAGCGAACATAGAGAAAACTTCATCCTTCTCCTCCATCTGACACGTAGTACCGTTCGGGATGGCGCTCAAAGTAGCCCAGCCACCTGTCCAGTTCCTCTTGAAAGGCCTGCACGCGGGGTATGCGATAGGGTTCAAAGCTATCGGAGAAGGGGGAAGGGCTGGGCTCGCCCCCGACTTTTACAGCCGCCTCATAGGTGTAGTGCAGTTCCTCCGACTGGCAGTAGCCTTCCTTGAGCAGAGAGATGTCATCGGGATAGGCCCCAAAGGGGGGAGCGAAACAACGTACCCGATGGCCGGGAATTAGGGCCTCGATGCGGTTCTGGCTGACAGCCAGCTCCCAGCGGATCTGCTCCGGGGTGGCTTTGCTCAGGTTGAGATGGTTGATAGTGTGGCTGCCGATTTCCATGCCCCATTCCACCAACGTGTGCACCTTTTGCGGGCCGGTGTTCCCCTGGCGGAAGAGAGGTATGCCTGGCTCGTCGGCATTGAGCAATACGAAGAAAGTAGCCCGCAGCGGCCAGTCGTCGGGGTGAGCGTCGTGGAAAGCTTTGAGTATGCCAGCGGCACAGTCAGGGTCAATAGAGCCATCGTCCAGGTAGCGGAACTGGCCCCCCGAAGAGTCGTCGAAGGTAAGGACGGTAGGCCGCCGTCCGCGGGGCACGTGGTCCAAGTTGCCGCGCACCACATCAATCAGGTTAACCGGGTAGTAGCCCTGCGACAGCAGGTACTCCAGGTCGGCGCGAAAGTTGTCGGGTGTGCGCTGCCAGCGGCCCTCCGGCTCGCCGATGCTGTGATATGCCAGCACCACTATCTGGCCCATCTTGTTGGGAAGATAGGTAGGGATGGATGGCGGAGCAGGGGGTGGCGGCAGTTCTTCGGCGGGCAGCAGCGCCTCGCGAGTGTAGCGCACGCGGGGGTCCCATAACATCCATCCAGAACACCCGGCTTCGATGGCTCCGCGCATCTCTTCACGAATCTCCTTCGGGGTGTAGGTCCGCTTGTCGAAAGCATAGTCGGGGAAGTCCTGAATCCAGGCCCGGACGGTGGCTGCAGGGTTGGCTACCTGCAACCGGCGCACAGCGCGGACGGCGCTCATGTACACAACTTCGTAGGGGAAGGCAATAGCATTGTTGTACTGTGGGTAGCCGGGCAGGCCAGCCCCGAAGGTGGAGGGATAGAGCATGGGGCAGAGCACGTCTATGTGAGGGGCCACCCCCTCGATGACCTGACCAATGCCAGTGTCATAGTTGCGCCAGCAGGTGTAGCCGAAAAAGTCCACTGCCAGCTTGGCCCCGATTTCCTCCAGCCGAGAACGGGTGAGGGCCAGGAACCCATCCATGGCAGCGGCCCGGTTTTCGACGGTGTTGGGCTGGGCGTATTGGGCGTGCTCGGTAGGGCCATCGGTGGGCCAGCGGACGTAGTCGTACTGGATTTCGTTGAAGCCGCGCCGGGCCGCTTGTACGGCGATGTCCGCGTTGTGATCCCACACCTCCTGGAGATAGGGATCGGTCCAGCCGACGCCGTTGTAGTCGCGCCAGGGTTCACCTGTGCGCTCGTCTTTGACGGCCAAGTCGGGCCGCTGGCTCACCAGCCTGTTGTCCTTGAAAACGACGATGCGGGCGATGGTGTAGATGCCGTGCCTCTTGAGCCAGTCCATCAGCGTGGTGAAACTGGTTACATCGGCGTAGCGTTCGGTAGGGAAATCACGGTCTTCGACAATCCAACCCAACTCGGCGCGCTCGTGCCCGGCCGCCTGGTTCGACACGGTACCGACCAGTAGCTCGGCGTTGCTGATGTTGGGCTGGGTAAAGGTGTCGTACAGCAAGCCGTCGCTGCCCTTGATGTCAATGACCACTGCGTTCAACTCGGTCGTCTCCAACAGGTCGAGGACGTGGCTACGCAACCCAGCGTGTCGAGTGCCCCAGTAGGTCATGTACAGGCCTTTGATCTCAGCGGTCGGGGGCGGAGGAGGTGGGGGCGGGGGCTCGTGGCTTATCTCTGGTAACAAGTATTCTTTCTCTGGGCGGAAGACGTAGCCGTCGGCTTCCAGGTGGGGATTGTAGACCAATACCTGATCTTTGAACTCGTGCCAGGTGATGCCTGGCACCTGGTCTTTGACGAACTGCTCCCAGGCCTGCCAGCGATTGCCATGGAAGCCGGTCAGCTTGCGCGTCCAGGTGATTTCTCCTGGCGGAGGCGGTGTCGGAGGCGGAGGTGGCGGCGGCGACGGCTCGTGGCTTATCTCCGGCAACAGGTATTCTTTCTCGGGGCGGAAGATGTAGCCATCGGCTTCGAGTTGGGGATTGTAGACCAAGGCCTGATCTTTGAACTCGTGCCAGGTGATGCCCGGCACCTGCTCCTTGACAAAGTGTTCCCAGGCCTGCCAGCGATTTCCGTAGAAGCCGGTCAGCTTGCGCGTCCAGGTGATCTTGCCTGGCGGTGGGGGCGGAGGTGGCTCCCCTTCGATGGGGATGAGCAGCTTTTGCCCGACGATGATGAGGCCAGGGTCCTCGATGTGGTTCAACTCTACTAGCGTTTCCACGGTAGTGCCATAGCGCTGGGCGATGCCCCACAGGGTGTCGCCGGGTTGGACGATGTAGACGATGTGCCCCTCAGATGCTTCAGCCCTATCGGTTGTCGGCGGCCGCCGTCCGAGGATGGTCCGCACGAGGGACGATATAGTTCTGATCAGCCAAGCCCATAGAGCCATGCGTGTACCCCTTTCTCCTGTCGTCGGCGCTGAGTTCTGCTCGCCAGTTCTACATAATTATATCACGTTTCCTTCTTTGGTACAACGCTGTGCTGCCAAGCGCGACACTTGCAACTTATCTTGAGTATGATATAATGACGCATAGCAAGAGAGAATTAGGGTAGCTGAAACATGGTGCAATGGATCCGAGCCAGGACAAATCTTATCATCGCCATTACTTTAGCCCTGTTTAGCCTGTTTCTCTACGTGAGGACTGCCGCTCCCAATGTATTGACAGCCGACGGCGGAGAGTTCCAATTCGTGCCCTATATCGCTGGCATCGCTCATCCTACTGGCTATCCCCTCTATACGATGCTCGGCTGGCTCTGGTCGCACGTCCTGCCCTTCGGCGACGTGGCCTACCGCATGAACCTCTTCTCCGCCCTGTGGGCTGCTGTTGCCGTAACTTTGCTTTACATAACCTCAACTATTTTCCTACACCTGGTCAGCTCGAATATCGCCCGGGGTACCTGTTACGTCGGTGCGCTGGTGGCCACGGCCACGTTCGCCGTCTCACAGACCTTCTGGTCGCAGGCCATCATCGCCGAAGTGTATAGCCTCAATGCCTTCTTCGTAGTGCTGATTTTCTACCTTCTCCTGAGACGGGAAGCAACAACAACGGACCTTTCAAGAGGTGAGGAAGAGGTAGCAGGTACGACCCGGCAATCTGCTAATTGCCTGCTCCTCGTTATTTTCACCTACGGTCTCAGTCTCACTCATCACCGCACTATGCTTCTCCTGGCCCCAGCCGTGGTCGTCTTTCTCTGGCTGACGGGCCGACATAACCGACATAGGATTGTCCACAATGGTAACTTTGCGCTAAAAGTGCTGCTGGTGCTCCTGCTTCCTCTATTGCTTTACCTTTACATCCCCTGGCGTGCCCCATTCACGCCTTATCTGCGTCTCCACCTGAGCGCGGGCAAGGAATTGGTTCTGTACCGAAACACCCCTCAGGGTTTCTTCAACCTGGTTATGGGGCAGATGTTCAGGGGAGAACTGGGCTACAGAACCGAGACTCTGACGCGCTTGCGAATGGCCGCCGATCTCTTACGGGACCAATTCAACCTGGTGGGTATGGCTCTGGGTCTCCTGGGTGTACTCAGGTTGGCCTTTGGACGGCGATGGGCTCTCCTAGCCCTCACCGGGCTGACTTATCTGGCCAACGTTGTTTTCACCCTGGTCTACTTCATCGGTGACATCTTTGTTCTTTTCATTCCCTCATATCTGGTCTTTGCCCTTTGGTTGGGCCTCGGAGTGGTGACTTTAGGTGAGGGGCTTGGCGAAGGCATCGTTAGATGGAAAGGGCCCCCGGTGCGTTATGGCCCCTGGGAAGAGGGGTACCAGAAGATGATATCGGGCATCCGTTCCCTGGTATCTCTGGCTACAGTCATCCCTCTTTGCATCCTACCTCTTACCGTCTTGTCTCGAAACTATCCTCAGACAGATCAGAGCCACAACTATGAGGTCCGTGACCGTTGGCAGGAGATCCTGGCCGAGCCCTTGCCCTGGCAAGCCATACTGGTCAGCAACGATCGCGATGAGATCATGCCCCTCTGGTACTACCAGTTCGTAGATGGCCGGCGGCTGGACCTGAATGGCCTCTTCCCTCGCATCGTCCCTGAGCCTGCTTACGAGAACATTGTCCGGCTCGTTGACGATATTCTGGCCACGGGACGTCCCATCTATCTCATCAAAGAGATGCCTGGTCTGGAGATAAAGTACCAGCTTGAGCCTTTTGGCTCGTTGGTTAAGGTCGTTGGGCCGGTTGTGACCAAAGCCCCTGATCACTCCCAGCATGTCAGCTTGAGCGAGGAGATGTTGCTCATCGGCTATGACCAGGAGCCCCGCAGCCTTCGGCCGGGCGAGGAACTGCGTGTCACCCTCTATTGGCAAACCCAGGAGGAGCTAGAGGGGGTTTATTGCAGCTTCGTGCACCTGGTAGACGAGGAGAGTCAGGGAGTGGTTGGCAGCGATCAGCAGCTTGGCGGTGAGTTCTATCCCACAAATCTCTGGCGGCCTGGTGAGATCCTCCGCGACGAGCACGTCTTCACTGTGCCGCCTGAGACCCCATCGGGCGGATACCGTCTGCTGGTAGGCATGTATTCGTACCCTTCTCTGGAACCCTTGGGGGAAAGTATTTTCATAGGCCAGATTGAGATTCAGTGACAGCCACCCTTGCGAAGGTTCGCAATCTTCGCAGGGGTTTGGACGGGGAGAAAGACATGCAACCCAAACTCAGAGCAGTCGAAGCGCACTTGATACAGCATGGGAGCCAGCCCGCCATCATGCTACGCGACCCCTTGCGGTTGAGTGACCAGGCTGTTTTCCTGCGTCCTCAGCTTGCCCTGCTGCTGCAGCTATGCGATGGCACCCGTGACGAGTCGGAACTACGGGCGGCCCTGGCCGTGCGCGCTGGCCTTCGTCTTACTCCAACAGCCCTGGAGCAAATCCTGGCCCAACTGGACGACGCCCTGCTGCTGGACAATGAGAGGTTCGCCCAGGCTTACACCGCTGCGCTTCAAGAGTTCCGGAAAGCGCCCTCGCGTCCACCGGGTCTGGCTGGCGTCAGTTATCCGGCGGACCCCGACGAACTGAAAGATACGTTGCAGGGATACATTGATTCCGCGCCCGACACGGGCCAGCAGATGGATGGTCGCCCCATACGTGGCCTGGTCAGTCCCCACATTGACTATCCACGGGGTGGGCCAGTCTACGCTCAAGTGTGGGACAGGGTGGCCGAGGCGGTGCGCGAGGCTGAAATAGCCATCATCTTCGGCACCGACCACGTCAGCGAGGAGGAGGGCCTCACTTTGACCCGCCAGCACTACGCCACACCCTGGGGAGTGCTCCCCACAGCGCATCACGTCGTTGACGCCGTGGCCCAGACCATGGGAGATGAAGTCGCCTTCCGCGACGAACTTTACCACCGCGTCGAACATTCCATCGAGTTGGCCGCAGTCTGGCTCCACTATCTCCTGGGAGACAGAAGGGACAGCCCGTGTGAACTGGTGCCTATCCTCTGCGGCCCCTTCCAGCGCTTCGTGACAGAGGATGGCCAGCCGGGCCAAGATGCTGCAATGTCAGCCGCTATCGAAGCTCTGAGGGCAGCGACGGCCTCATCCCGGACCATCGTCGTGGCTGCCGCTGACCTGGCCCATGTGGGGCCTGCCTTTGGCGATTCCTATCCCATTGACTTCGTCGGGCGGGCCAGGCTCTCGGCAGCCGACCAACAGTTGATGGCTACTATTTGCACAGGAGATGCAGAAGCTTTCTTCCAAGGTGTGAAGGAAGAGCAGGATCGGAGGCGGATTTGTGGCCTGCCTCCCATATATCTGACTCTTCGTTACCTTGATGTTGCAACGGGAGAGGTCTCGGGCTACATGCAATGTCCGGCCGATCAGAAAAACACGTCCCTGGTCTCAATCTGTGGCATCGTTTTCAGATAGTTGTATTTTGAGAGCATAGGACATCTTTCCTATTGACCCCTGGGATTCTTTTCCCATTGATTTTACCCCCTCACTCTGCTACAGTTATCATAGGTGCCTGTCTCAATCATCTGCGGATGGGATAAGCCAAAGCTAGCAGAGTACGGCCCCATAGATTCCCTCAAAGAAGGTGTTGGTTCCCAACACGACTTACCCCACACCAGCTCAACATCTCCTGGTCAACGAAAACAGTTGTGATCGGGCGCACGGAGCCTACTTGGGAAACGTGCTAACGGGCAGACGCTACCAGGTCGAAGCGACTGATTGTAGAGGGATGTCGGTCTGTACGCTACCTGTGTAGTAGAAGCCAGGCGCCTGGCTGGTATTTGGGTCGGATGTGGGACCATACCGCAAAAGTTCGCCCTCAAGCGAGCAAAAATCTAATTAGGAAGGAGGTAAAACAAGAATGAAAGGTAGGAAGCTAGTTGTTACCCTGATGGCAGTGGCGCTCCTTGTCCTGCCCATGGCCATGAGCGCTTCTGCCGCCGAGCCGGGTGATCCTGACACAACCATCACCATCACCGGTGCCATATTGGAGTGCGGGTCAACGGCCACCAGCCAGATCCTGGTCACTATCGTCAACCAGGCGACTGATCCCAAGGAGGTGCGGGGGGTGGAGGTTCACCTTGCCTTCGATCCCACCCTGCTCAAGGTGGTTGACGCCGATGGCGACCCTGGCAACGGCGTCCAACTGACGGTGGAAAGTGACCTCTTCGATGGCGACCTCCGCATCGGTGAGAACCTGGCTGACAACGCGACAGGCACTATCGTCTTTGCCGTGGCTCAGAGCAACGGGACGCCTGTGTTCAACGCCACGGACAAGGCCATCGCCACCATCACCTGGAAGTGCGTGGGTGAGTGCCCGCAGGAAGATGTAACGACCGAAGTGACAGTGGCGGGGGACACCTTGATGTCCGACCCGGACGGTTATCCCGTCTTTGTGGACTGCGCGGTCAGTGGCACCATCACCATCTCAGCCTGCGTCTCCACAGGTTGCATCGAGGGCTACGTCAGCCCCCAGGGCCGCTACGATTCTAGCGGGATCCATGTGTTGGCCGGTGCGGATGAAGCCTATACCGACACCACTGGCTACTTCAAGCTGGAGGGGGTAGAGGCAGGCACCTACGACGTGACGGCTGAGATATACGGCTATCTGGACGCCGAGGCCTCAGGTGTGGAGGTTATGGCTGGAGAGCAATGCACCGTCCTGGGCACCACTACTCTGTGGGGTGGTAATGTCGCACCGCAGCCGGAGCCTGACAACTTGATTGACATCCTCGACGTGTCGTACCTTGGTGCGAACTTTGGAACCACGGAAGCGACCGCTGATGTGAACGACGACGGCGCGGTGAACATCCTCGACCTGACGGTGGCGGCGGCCAACTTTGGTCTGACTGGCCCAATGCCTTGGGCGGAATAGCAACCTCTCTGCCGCCTCAACTGCTGGTTGGGGGACCTGTCGCACCCCAACTCAGTGACCCATGACCAAGGAGGTTACAGGGTGAACAAAACAATAACAATGAAGACCTGCCGCTGGCTTTTCACTCTGCTGGCAGTGGTGATCCTTGGCTTCTCTACACTGATGACCGTTTCCGCCGCAGGACCGGGTGACCCTGATACCGCCGTTATCGTCGACTGTGCTGAGATGGAGCTCGGTGGTCATTGCCAGATCATCGTTTCCATCGCCAACGTGGAAACCGATCCTGTTGAACTGCGTGGCGTGGAGGTCCATCTCAGCTTTGACCCCACCCTTGTCCAGGTAGTTGACGCCGATGGTGACTCTGCTAACGGTGTCCAACTGGCTGTGGGAGGTGACCTCTTCGACGGCACACTGCAACTGGGCCAGAACCTGGTTGACAACGCCGCAGGCACCATTGACTTCGCTTTGACTCAAATTGGCGGTACGCCGGTGTTCAATGCTAGTGGTGCCGTGGCCACCTTCGAGTGGGTTCCTGCAGTGGGAGCGGAAGAACTAAGGGACACTCAGGTAACGGTGATGGAAGCCCTGCTGTCCACTCCGGATGGGTATCCTATCACTGCAGACGAAATCACACATGGGGAGATTCGCGAGCCCTCCGATGATGAAGGGATCGTGGGGACCGTCAAGCTTCAGGGTCGCTACAACCACGGTGGGATCATGGTGTCAGCCCTGCTTGAGGACCCCGGCTGCTGTCAGCTTTTCACTGATGCTGAGGGCCATTTCAAGATCATCCCCACTGAAGTTGGCACCTATAGAGTAACGGCCTGGAAGCAGGGCTACCTGCGTGCTCGCAGGACTGGCGTCCCGTACAATCCCGGGCAACTCACGGACATGGGCACCGTCACTCTGCTGGGCGGCGATGCTGTCCCCGATGGGGTCATTGACATCTGCGATGTCACGTATATCGCCTCGCGCTTCGGGGGTAGAGATGTGCTCGCCGACATCACTGGCGATGGTCAGGTGAACATCCTTGACTTGACGGTGACGGCGGCCAACTTTGGCCAGTCAGGCCCCATACCCTGGTAATAGCGGTTAGAGAAGCAACCTATTTAACACAAGAATTAAGGAGGTGAAAGAAATGAAAAGCAAGAAACTGGTGTTAGCCCTGGTGATGGCGACTCTCTTGGTATTGCCGGTCGTGAGCGCTTTCGCCCAAGGGATAGGTGACCCCGACACTACTGTCAAGGTCACCGATGCGTCGTTTGAGTGTGGAGTGACCGGCACCAGCCAGATCCTGGCCTCCATCGTCAATGACCCATACGCCCCCCGCCTGGTGCATGGGGTTGAGGTTCACCTCAGCTTTGACGCCACAAAGCTTCAGGTAGTGGACGCCGACGGTGACCCCGCCAACGGAGTCCAGATCGCAGCCGAGGGCGGGCTCTTCCCCCTGGCCGAGCAGGTCGTCGTGCAGGAAGTGGACAATGCGGCCGGTACCATCCTCTTTGCCGTGAGCCGGAGAGACGCAACCAGCGTGCAGGACGCCACTGACGCGGCCATCGCCACTATCACCTGGGCGGCTGCGGTTGACTGCGCCACCGTGACGCAAGAGGATTGTTCCACGGTGAGCGTTGTGGACGCTCTGATGTCCGACGCGGACGGGTATGCTATCACCGTGGACACCAGGCTGCCTGGCACCGTCTGCTACAATGGTGAAGAACTGGGCTGCATCACGGGCACCGTCCAGCTCCAAGGTCGCTATGACCACAGCGGGGCCACAGTGACGGCCGAGAAGGATGGGGTCGTCGTAGCTTCGGCCATCACTGAACCCGACGGCAGCTTTAGGCTGGAGAATCTGGCTCCAGATACTTATGAAGTGTATGCCGAGATGTACGGCTACCTGGATGCTCTCAAAGCCTCCGGCGTGCAGGTTGTGGCTGGAGAGGAGTGCGTGGACACGGGCGCCACCAAGCTGCTGGGCGGTGACGTCGCACCGCAGGACCCGGAACCGGACAACGCCATTGACATCGGCGACATAACGTACATCGCCTTCCGTTTCCTCGGAGGGGACATGACTGCCGACGTCAACAGCGACAGCGTGGTGAACATCCTCGACCTGACCATGGCCGCAGCCAACTTTGGCCGGATCGGGCCGACGCCTTGGTCAATGACGCCGTAGCAGCCTTGATCGTGACCAATGCATAGAGAGGTGGTGGTGTGGCTGGCACATTACCACCTCTTTCTACTTGATTCACATTTGACATCATTTGAAACCTATGCTACACTGAAACAAACAGTCGGGGGGTGAAGAATGAGGATAAATTGCTTTGACACGTTTGATGGCTTCCAACGGCGGTTTCCCTTGTACTCCCGTTTGGCGGCGACGCTGGCTCTTTTACTTGTTGCCTTGCTGCTGAGCGGCTCATTGACAGGCACAGGGTTGGCTCAGGAGGGAGCGACAGTGCGCCTGGAGCCGGTCTCAGGGCAGGAGGGGGCAGACGCCGTCACAATGGCCATCCGCATCGAAAACGCGACCCGTCTCTACGGGGCCGAGGTTCACCTGGCCTTCGATCCGGCCCGCCTGGAAGTTCAAGACGCCGATCCAGATACAGAGGGGGTTCAGATTCAGGCTGGTGACTTTCCCAGCCCCGATTTCGTCGTCCAGAATCAGGCTGACAACGTCAGGGGGACGATTGACTACGCGGCCACCCAACTGGCCCCCAGGGAGGCCGTTGACGGGAGCGGGGTTTTGGCCACCGTGACCGTCAAGGGCAAGGACAAGGGCACCTCTTCCCTGACCTTTGTGGGGGCCATCCTGGCGAATCCCGATGGCCAGGAGATCCCGTCTCAGACCGTGGATGGTCAGGTTGAGATCGCCGCCACGGCTGTGCCTGGTGGCATGAGTCCTGGCCTTCTGATAGGCGCTGGGGTGCTAGTTGTTCTGGTGATTGGCGTTGTTGCCTTTGTCGTGTTAAAGAGGAAGTGAGGCTGGCGGGAGGAGGGGAAGGTGCTGGATCGCTTGAAGGAGCTCAAAGAGCAAATGGGTTGCACTTTCTGGGTGGCCCTGGCTCTGATCGCCGTCGTGCTGATCCTGATCGCACTGGGGATAGGACGGCTGGTGTGGACGCTGGTAGGCGGGGTCACACCGGAGGTTGCCCCTGTAGGACCCATTACCCCCGGTGTCGTGGAATCGAGACCGATGGAGGTGCCTGCTGGGGTCACAGCGGTCGGCGTTGACCCTGCCTGGCAACGCATCGGACCGGAGGGGAGGACGGAGGTCGCCATCCGCATCGAGAACGTAACTCGTCTCTACGGGATCGAGGTTCACCTGACCTTCGATCCGAACTACCTGGAAATCCAGGACGCCGACCCCGAAAAGCCCGGTGTCCAGCTTCAAACAGGCACCTTCCCCGCGCCCGATTTCGTGGTTCAGAACCAGGCCGACAACGTTCTGGGGACCATTGATTACGCTGTCAGCCAGTTAGCCCCCAGGGAGCCAGTTGATGGCGGTGGGGTTCTGACCACGATAACCGTCAAGGCAAAAGGCGAAGGCACCTCTCGGCTTGCCTTCAGCGGTGCCAAGCTGGCCGACCCTGATGGTCAGCAGATTCCGGCCCAGACATTGGAAGGTGAGATTGTGGTTGCGCTGGGAGCCCTCGGTGTGCAGCCTACGGCCACCGTCGAGGGGCCACCGATTGCAACCCCCGTTGTCATCGCCACGCCCCTTACGACTCAAGTGCCTACGGCAACTGAGGTCCCTACAGCAGCTCTGGCTGAGCCCACAGTGGCTCCCTCTCCCCCGCCAGTCCAGGTGGAGCCCACCGCCGCGCCACCTCCGCCTGCAGTCACAGGGGGCTGCTACTATGTCGTGCGAAGGGGTGACACCCTTTTCTCCATAGCCCGGCGTTTCGGCACCACGATAGGAGCCATAGCTCAAGCCAACGGCCTGTCCAACCCACGTTACATCCGTGCTGGACAGAGGCTGATCATCCCTGGCGCTTATCCTGCCTGTGCGCCCCCCTCAGCCGTTGCAGGGACAACGGTCTACATCGTCCGGCGGGGCGATACTCTGTACTCCATCGCCCGAAGGTATGGCACGACTGTGGCGGCCATTGCCCGGGCCAATGGGATCGCCAACCCTCATCGCATCTGGGCTGGCCAGAGGCTGGTTATTCCCACCAGTTATTGGTAACCCTCTATCCCTTGTCCAGTGAGCGTGCCCGATAGATGAAATAGTCGGTTGGCCGGCCGCGCCTGTCTGCCTCTTGTACTGTGATCTCCTCTGCTTGGCCAAAAACCTCCTCAAGTCTCTTCTGGAAGTCTAGGCACTTCTCCGCCGCCCACACCGTCAACACGCCACCCTCCGTCAGCAGGTCCTTGATCCTGGCCAGAGTCGGCCTCTCGTACAGCCTCTGGTTGCTTTCCAGTGCCAGCCATGTGGGGCCGTTGTCAACATCCAGTATGATGGCCTCGTAGGTCTCCTCCGTCTGGGAAAGGTAGTCTCCCAGGTCCATCTGAATCAAGCGCACACGGGGGTCGGAAAGGGCGTGGCCGTTCAGTTCGCCAAAGAACCTCTTGGCCCAACTGATGATGTGCTTCTCAATCTCGACCACGTCCACAGCCTGGATTCCATCATAGTCCAGGGCGGCTTGCAGAGTATAGCCCATCCCCAGGCCACCGATCAAGGCCCTCATGACCTGCCTCTCCCCCGCCAATGGCTCGATGGCCAGGGTGGCCACTGCCTTGCCCGATCGCTCGTTGTAGCTGGCCATCAGAAAGACGCCGTTGAAGATGATCTCGTAGACAGGCTGGCCTGTTTCGTTGGTCTCTATCCACTGTTGTAATTGTATTTCCCCCTGAGGGGTTGTCTCTCGGGCCAGGACGACCTTCTCTTGCTTCATCGTGACTTACTATATCACGCTAATGGTTGTTTGTCAACGGTAACCTTGCCCTGCGATGATGAATATGGTATAATTAGGAGCGAGTTTCGGCGAAGGAGATGGAGACGGTGCACCGAGAGTGTAATTCGGCACTGACGGTGGGGCCACATAAGGTAAGAGATTTTTCAGAAAGGAAACCAGTTGACATAGCTGAGTGGAAACAGCCTGTGCCTGTCAGGTCACTTCTACCACTGTTGCGGTACAGGTGAGAGCCTAATGCTTTGGGGCATTAGGCTCTTTTATTGCGCCAGTGTGTTAGGCTCTCTCGGAAAATCGAGCGCGAGGCTCTTTGACGGGCAGCAGGCCAATCGTATTGGCCGTCTTGAGGCGGATGACGCCCAACGCGGTTGGGCTGCTACCCATTTCTGAGGGAACTCTGTTCCAAAGGGAGGTGCGGCGATGAATAGATCTCACCTGCTTTACTGCCTACAGACCATTGACCTGGAGATAGGTCATGGAAGACGTCGCCTGGAGGAAGTGGAAGGTGGCCTGGGGGAGAGCGAGGGGTTGCGCCAGGCGCGGCGTGCTTTGCAAAAGGCCGAAGATGAACTGAACCACTGGCGCACCACGCTGCGTGATCTGGAACTGGAGACCAGAAGCCTGACCGCCAAAATCGCCTCAGTCGAGGAGAGACTTTACAGCGGCCGCGTCACCAATCCGAAAGAATTGGCCAATTTGCAGAATGAAGTCAGTTACCTCAAGCGTAGAAAGGGTGAGTTGGAGGACAGGCAACTGGAGGCCATGGTCGAGGTCGAAGAGCACGAAGCCGAGGTGGATAGCAAAAAGGCAAGCCTGGCTGAAATCGAGGCTGAATGGACCCAAACTCAAAAGCAGTTGACACAGGAACGGGGTGAGTTGGAAGAGAGACTGGCTCATCTGAAAAAGGAGCGAGTCGAGATGGAGGGGATGATAGAGGCAGAGGACCTGGCTTTGTATGGGGAGTTATGTAATCGAAAAGGTGGTCGGGCGGTGGCTCTTCTCAAGGGGGAAGTCTGCCAGGCCTGTAGGGTGACGTTACCTACCAGCCAGGTCCAGCAAGCCCGTTCGGGCGACTCCCTGTGTTTCTGCAGCAGTTGCCAGCGCATCCTTTACGCGGAACGCTGAAAGCCCTCGCCACGGACAGGCAGATTGAGGCGCTGGTGCATGAGTTGTATGGGTCGATGGAGGAGGAGACCAGGATTGTGGAGGGAGGATGAGCCTCTACCGCATCTACATAGATGAGGTGGGCAACCACGACTTGGTTCACGCGGACAATCCCAACCAATGCTCTGAATCTCCACCAAAGACAAACGCCCCTTTCGGGACGTTCCGATGGCCCTACGGCCATCCACCTCCAATAAATGGATTAATTACAGTATACCCTATCAGGGCAATCATGTCAATAAGTACGAGTCTTTTTAAGGTTGATTACGAGTCGTGTAGGCTGAGCAGGTAGGGGATTGGGGGAAAAGAGACGAACATGCGACGATTAGTCATCTACGCCGACGGTGCAGCACGGGGCAACCCCGGTCCGGCCGGCATCGGCGTGGTGATCGAAGACGAGCGGGGCCGGGTTCTCAAAGAACTGTCCCAGTTCGTCGGCCGGAAAACAAACAACCAGGCAGAATACATGGCTCTGATCCAGGGCCTGGAGGTGGCGGCTGAATATCAGGCTGATGCCATCCAGGTCCGGTTGGACAGCGAGCTTTTGGTGCGCCAGCTCAAGGGAGAGTACAAGGTCAAGAGCCCCCTTTTGAAACCACTGAGAAATAAAGTCCAGAAGCTTTTGGCTGGATACAAGGTGGTGGGCATTGAGCACATCGAACGTCAATACAATCGAGCGGCAGACAGGTTGGCCAATCGTGCCATTGACACCGCTTCATCGGGCGAACTGGCAGAAAGCACAGGAGACAATCAACAACTCTCCCTTTGGGACCAGTAAGGTGCCGAATGTCAATGGCCCGTACTTTGGTTACTACACTCTCTTTGAATCAAGGAGGATAACAAGGAGGTTAAATGAAAGACGAGTACAGAGTTC
>JBGVTF010000414.1:0-27894 GCA_041862415.1 Anaerolineae bacterium
ACTTTTGACCGCACCTCCTTTCTCTGTGCATGGAGCGCTTTCGCGCTTGCGCTAATTTATCTCGGCTCTATCAGGGGCGCAGAGCGTTGGCGGGAGGGAGTTTCACCACGTGATCCAACGGGTCTTCCCCGCGCCGCACGCCGCGAACTACTTCCACCTCAAATCTGCTCCGGTCGCCACGATGCACCGCGTGGAAGTACTCAATGGGACGGCCATCTCTGAGATAGCTGACGCTGTCCAGCAGAACGAGCGGCGCTCCCTCTTCAACACCCAGCAGTTGGGCTTCGTACTGATTCGCTGCCACGGCCTCAATCGTCCGACGGCCATGAGAGAGTTCGAAGCCGTGCTTCTTCTCCAGCAAAGCATAAAGGGACTGACTACCCAGATCCTCGTCAATGAGATCAGGGCAGATATCGTACGGGAGATACGTCGTCACCAGAGTAATGGGCTCGCTGCCTACAGAGCGCAGACGCTCGATAACGATGACCTTATCATCAGGCTTGATCTGGAGGTAGTTGGCTGTTTTCTTATCGGCAGGTTGAACCTCTTGCCTCAACACCTTCGTTACCGGTGTGAGCCCTTTTGCCACCATGTCCTCATAGAAGCCGGACAGGTCCTGCATCAGGCTCTCGCTAATCTTGGGCTGCGAAACGAAGGTGCCCTTACCTTGCTCACGGTACAGCAACCCTTGGTACTCCAACTCTCTGAGAGCCTGACGCACCACGCTCCGACTGATATCGAAAGCCTGGCACAGTTCGGCTTCGGAAGGAATTCTATGCCCCGGTTGCCAGCGCCCGCTCTCAATCTCGTGTCGCAACAGTTCCTTGAGTTGGAAATAGAGAGGTAATGGACTATCCTTCTGGATGGCTTCAACGCTGTCAAGTTCTGGCCACTCGCTCATGATACCTTTGGTTCCTGAAATGATATCGTGTTATCATATTGTTGTGTTGTAATGATAACCGATACCATTTTATACCATATTCTCTGATTTGTCAAGCCTGCTCATTGACTCCATGCCCACTCTTCTATCTCAAGCCAGTTTCAGAATTTCGCGGACCTCAGCGGAAGAAGGAGAGATCAATTGAGCAAAACGATTCTTTCTGCTTTTCCCGAATTTGTGGTAAAATAGTGGCACTGTTGCGCCACAGGCGGACGCTCTACTGACCGAACAAGGGCACGATGGCGAACTGTTCCACGTCCACCAACCCCTTATCGGTCAGTTTAAGGGTAGGAATGACAGGCAGAGCCAGGAAAGACATGGTCATCAGGGGATCGGGAAGGACACAGCCCAGTTCCTGCGCGGCAGCCGTCAGGGCCTCGATGCGGTCACGCACTTCTTCCAGCGGCTGATCAGACATCAGGCCAGCGATGGGCAGCGGCAAGTGGGCCTTGACCTGACCATCGGTCACTACGACCTGCCCGCCTCGCATCTTCGCCACGGCCTCAAGCGCCGCTCGCATGTCGGCGTCGTCGGCTCCCACCACTACAATGTTGTGAGAGTCGTGGGCCACGCTGGAGGCGATGGCCCCCTTGCGCAGGCCAAAGCCCTTGACAAATCCCAGCCCCACGTTGCCTGTGTTCCGATGTCGTTCCACCACGGCTATCTTCAAGAGGTCGTGGGCCGGGTCGGCCAGTGCCTGACCATTTTTCACAGGTACCTGGACGCTTAGCTTCTCGGTGATGATTTGCTCAGGGATGAGGCCGATGACCTTGGCTGGCCCCTCCCCGGCAGCAATGGTCAAATCCAGGGCGGTCAAATCCAGGTGCATAGTGCTCTCCAGGGGAACACGGGGCAATTCGGCCGGTGGGGGCAGGAAACGGCCTTCTTCGGCCACCAACTGGCCAGCGGCAAAAACCTGGGCTATGCCCAATCGCTCCAGGTCGTCCACCACCAGAAGGTCAGCCCGGTAGCCAGGGGCGATGGCTCCCACGTTCCGCAGACCGAAATACTCAGCCGTGTTGATACTGGCCATCTGGACGGCGATCACCGGGTCCAATCCCTGAGCCACGGCTTTGCGTACCAAATCATCAATGTGTCCCTCGCTCAGGAGGTCCTCGGGGTGGCGATCGTCGGTGACGAAGTGACAGCGGTGAGCGTTGGCCGGGGTGACCAGAGGTAGCAGGTCGCGCAGGTTGCGGGCCGTGGTGCCTTCCCTGATAAAGATGTGCATCCCCAGGCGCAACTTCTCCCGGGCTTCGTCCAGGGTGGTGCACTCGTGATCGGAACGCACACCGGCGGCCACGTAAGCGTTCAGGTCCTTGCCCGAAAGACCCGGCGCATGGCCGTCCACAGGCCGTTGACCGGCCATGCTGATCTTCTCCAGCACCTCCGGCTCGCGGAAAAGGACCCCGGGAAAGTTCATCATCTCCGCCAGGCCCAGCACGCGGGGGTGATCCAACAGCGTGGCCAGGTCGGCAGCCGAGAGCTCTGCCCCAGCCGTCTCCATCTGAGTGGCAGGTACACAGGAAGGCAGCATAACGTAGACTGTCAAGGGTAGGCCCTCGCTGGCTTCAAGGATATAGCGCACGCCGTCTAGCCCCAACACGTTGGCGATCTCGTGGGGATCGGTGACCACTGCGGTCGTACCGTGGGGCACCACTGCGCGAGCGAACTCGGGCGGCTGAACCATGGAGCTTTCCAGGTGGACGTGGCCGTCAATAAAACCGGGACACAGATAGCGGCCCTGCAGGTCAATGGTCTGCCGGGCCTCGTACTGGCCAAAGCCGACGACACGCCCCTCGTGGACGGCCACGTCGGCAGGGTGAATCTCAGCCGAGAGGACGTTGACCACCCGTGCGTTTTTCAGCCACAGATCGGCTGGCTCCTCACCCCGGGCCACGGCGATGAGGGTGTTTTGACTCATCGGATGCCTCCTTTCGACAGTGCAACAGAGAGGGAGAATTTGACAGACTCGGATCACAGAAGCTCGCAGCGGATTGCCAAATCCGCTGCCAAACCGCTGGATTTGGCAATCCAGCGAGAGCGAATTGCGTTCTATTGGGACTATTTGTACAATTCCGGTTTTAGCACCCCAATGAAGGGCAGATTGCGGTAGTTTTCAGCGTAGTCCAGGCCATAGCCGACGACAAACCTGTCGGGAATCTCAAAGCCGAGGTAGTCCAGCTCGACCTGAACCTCTCGCCGGGAGGGCTTGCTCAAGAGGGCGCAGACCTTTATGTCAGCCGGGCGTCGGGTCTGAAGATTGTCGAGGATATAGGCCAAGGTGCGTCCCGTGTCCACGATATCCTCGACGATTAACACGTTGCGGCCCGTGATGTTGCTCTTGAGGTCCATCACCAGGCGCACCACGCCGCTGGACTCGGTGCTGTCCCCATAGCTGGAGATAGCCATAAAGTCCATCTCCAGGGGGATGTCTATGGCTCGAATCAGGTCCGAGAGGAAAACGACGGCCCCTCGCAACAGGCAAATGAGCAAGGGGTTCTGCCCCCGGTAGTCCTCTGAGATCTGTCGGCCCAGTTGGGCTACTTTGGCCTGGAGTTCTTCAGTGCCGATCAATATGTCGGCAATGTCCTCTTTGATGCTCACCTTTATACCTCCCCTCGAGTTTCGTGCACAGTATATGCCAAAGGGAGGGTGTTGTCAAATCCGTCTGACTTTGTAGTGGCGGAAAGCGGGACTATTGCGCCACAAGGAGAAACTCATGGGAAATGCGAAGAGTCGAGTGATGCTTACAAAGTTGGCTGTGGGTCCTTATGACACCAACTGCTACCTCTTGACCTGTCCCATCAGCGGGGAGAGCATCGTTGTTGACCCGGCTGCCGACGGGCAGCGGATTCTCCAGGAGGTGGCGGGCACCACGGTGAAATACATCCTCCTCACCCACGCCCACCTGGACCACGTGGGGGCCCTGGCCGAGGTGCGGGAGACCACGAGGGCACCCCTGGGCGTTCATCCGGCCGATGCCCGGCACTTCGGAGTGGACGCCGATTTCGACCTGACAGACGGCGACATCCTGGAGTGGGGAGATTGCCAGTTGCGGGTGGTGCACACCCCCGGCCACACGCCGGGCAGCGTCTGCCTGATTCTGGATGAGCGGGTGTTGGTGGGTGACACCATCTTCCCCGGTGGACCGGGTCACAGCGCAAGCCCAGAGGCTTTCGAGCAGCTCCTAACCACGTTGCAAGAGGTGGTCTTCACCTGGCCCGATGAGACCGAGCTTCACCCCGGCCACGGGCCAGCGACCACCGTGGGCCAGGAGCGGCCAGCCTTTGAAGCTTTTCTCCAAAAGCCCCGGCCAGATCAGCTTTGCGGTGATGTGACGTGGGAACAGAACATGGAGGGGTAAATTGATTGTATTGTCTTATCTCGTGGCGATAGCTATCGGCTACCTGCTGGGTTCCTTCCCATCGGGGTACGTGGTGGGGCGGCTGCGAGGCATTGATGTGCGCCGGTGGGGCAGCGGCCGTACTGGCGGGACCAATGTCCTGCGTTCGGCGGGACCCTGGGCGGCCATCTTAGCAGTCCTGGGCGATATGGCCAAAGGCGCCCTGGCTGTCTTTGTGGCCAGAGCCCTGGTTGGTTCGCTCTCGGCCGAGGTCCTGGCCGGGCTGGCCGCTGTCCTGGGGCACGATTTCTCCATCTTTCTCACGTTCAGCGGCGGCCGGGGCGTGGCCACCACCCTGGGGGCGTTGGGAGCCCTCTACTTGCCTGCCCCAATAATCCTCGCCCTGCTCGCCCTTTCGGTCCTGGCCGTTTCGCGCTACGCCTCTCTAGCCTCCCTGACCATTGCCACCGTGATGCCTTGCGTCATGCTCTATCTGGTGCTCTTTGCCGATAGGCCCGTCTGGTATCTGGTCTATGGCCTGGCCGCCGGTATACTGATCGTGGTGCTGCACAGGGGCAACATCCAGCGCCTCTTGGCTGGCACCGAGCGCAAGATAGGGAAGAGGGGGGAGAGAAGGGAGGGAGTTCCATGATTACCGTAGGCATATTGACCGTCAGCGACCGCGGCGCGCGAGGAGAATACGAGGACAAGAGTGGGCCTGTCATCCGGGAAATGGTCACCGGGCGGCTGGAGGCCAGGCTGGCCAAATACGAGATTGTCCCGGATGAAATCGAACTCATCAAGAATAAACTGATCAACTGGGCCGATGAAATGGGACTGGACCTGATCTTGACCACGGGGGGCACTGGCTTCGCGCCTCGCGACGTGACGCCGGAGGCGACCAAAGCTGTCATCGAGCGGGAAGCGCCGGGCCTGGCCGAGGCCATGCGGGCTGAGAGCCTGAAGGTGACACCTCACGCCATGCTCTCGCGGGCCGTGGCCGGCATCCGTGGCCGCACTCTCATCGTTAACCTGCCCGGCAGCCCCAAGGCCGTGCGGGAGAACCTGGAGACCATCCTGCCAGCCCTGCGCCATGGTATCGAATTGCTCCAGGAACTGGCAGGCGCGAATCAACGCCACGAGCACAAAGGGGCACTATTGCGCCACAGGCGACCAGCCACATAGACTTGTCCAACGAGATATGAGACTGTCCATCCCTCCACGAGTGAAAATTGAGGTGGCATGACACCGACTGCGGGCAAAAGACATCTCTCCGTCCTCGATCACATCTGCCTCAACGTTTTCTGGTTCGCCTTCAGCGTACTGTGGGGCAGTCTGCTGGTCGTCACCATCCCCAGCCAGGTGTTGAGCATGGTGGGCGATGCCCGCAAGGGGACGGGCATGGCCTGGATCATGGGGCCGGGAGCCTTCATCGCTCTGGTCTTTCCGCCCTTTGTGGGGGCCATCAGCGACCGAGCCCGCTTCCGTATGGGGCGGAGACGCCCCTTCATCCTCGTGGGCACGGTCATCAACTGCCTGGCTTTGTTGGGAATGGCCTATTTCGACTCTTTCTCCCTCTACGTCCTGGCCTTCCTCTTTGTCGAGTTTGGCAACAACCTGGCCATGGCTGCCTATGCGGCTCTCATCCCCGACATCGTGCCCCATGACCAGCGGGGTCTGGCCTCAGGCTATATGAACCTGATGGTCATGCTGGGCACCATCGCTGGGGTGGCGGCCGCCGGGGTCTTGACCGCCAGAGCGGTAGTCCCCCTCTATTGGCTACTCATCGGTGTCCTCCTGGTGGCCATGCTGATGACCGTTTTCACAGTCGAAGAGGAACCTATCACGGAGGTCAAGCCCCTGGACCCAGGCCCCTTGCTGCGGGGTCTCTGGATCAATCCGAGGGACCAGCCTGATTTTGCCTGGCTTTTCCTGAGTCGCCTGTTGGTGATGATGGGCCGTTACATTGTGCAGGAGTTCCTGCAGTACTATCTTAAGGACGTCATTGGCCCACCCTTCCGATTTTTCGGGATGGCGGTGACCTCGAATGCTGAGGGCGCAGTGTCGTTGGTGGTGCTGATGATCATGGTGGGGGCCACTGTCAGCTCCATCGTCGCTGGGGCTCTCTCTGACAGGTTGGGGCGTAAGCGGTTGATCTACCTGGCAGGCGGGTTGATGGTTGTGCCAGGCGCTCTCTTGATCATGAGCAACAACTTCACTTTGGCCACGTTGCTTAGCATCGCCTTCGGCCTGGGTTTCGGCGCTTTCGCCAGTGCAGACTGGGCCCTGGCCACCGATGTATTACCCTCGGCCGATGATTACGCCAAGGATATGGGCATCTGGCACATCGCCACCGTGCTGCCTCAGGTAGTGGCTGTGCCCGTAGCCGGACCCATCCTGGATCTTTTCAATCGCCTGGGACCTGCCTGGGGGCATCCCAGCCTGGGTTACACGGTCATATTCTCAATGTCCATGGCCTATGTCATGGTAGGCACAGCCCTGGTGAGCCGCATCAAGGGAGCAAAGTAACGCTATTTCACGGTGATGAAGGATGTTGGAGAGGTTTAAAGCGGCCGCGATCCAGATGAGATTCGCCTGGGCCTCGGTTCCGGCCGAACTCGAGAGCAAAGCCAAATCCCCCATCGAAACTGCCATAGGCCAGGGGGTAGAGTTGATTGCCCTCCCAGAGCACTGTGGCCTGGCCCTGCTGGGCATCCTGGCTCGCACTCACCCGGAGCTGTGCCTGGACGAAGTGGTCAGCGCGGCGGGTTACACCAACCTGGCCGACTGCTTGCGCTCCTCGGCACCAGCCCTCAAGAGTGCCTATGAGCAGGTTTTCAGCCAATTGTCGGCCCAGTTCCGGGTTTACCTGGCGGCTGGCACGGTCATCCTGCCAGACAGGCGAGGCGCTCTCTACAACACAGCCTACCTCTTCGGGCCTGAGGGCCAGGTCCTCGGCATCCAGCGTCAGACCCATCTCTCGAAAATGGAACGGCAGTGGGGGCTCTCCCGCGGCGACCATCTCATGGTCTTCGAGACCGAAGTGGGCAAGATAGGTCTGGTCGTCGGCACCGACGTCTACTACCCCGAAGTCAGCCGCATCCTCAGCCTGCGCGGGGCCAACGTGCTGATCCATCCAACGTGCATCACGGCCTACAGCCAGGCCGATTGGATGCGCCGCCTCTGGCGGGAGATCCAGGCCAACCAGGTTTTCGGACTGGAAAGCGCCCTGGTAGGTGGGCTCTTCGAGCAGCCCTGCCATGGCAAGTCCGCCATCCACGCCCCTTTGAGCATGACCGCAGAGAACGATGGCCTTCTAGCCGCAGCCGAGACCACCGATAGCGAAGCGGTCGTGATAGCGGAGCTGGACTTCGACCGCTTGCAGCAGGCTATTGATAAGTATCCTATCTACAAAGTGTTGAACTACCGACTGTACGAGAGGTATTTCCCAAAGGTCTACGGTCTATAAGGGAATCGAGGGGCGAGAAGGGACTGAGGGTACCCGATGAGCACACTCAAAGACTGGTTGATGGACAAAGCGCTGAACACCATGCTCTGGCGGAAATCACGGCCATCGCTGGTTAGAAGGGCCCTGGTAGGCAGAGACTTTCTGCGAGCGCTCCGACCCACTGGAGATACCACGCGGGTAGGGGTTGTTCAACTGGGGCTGCATTTCATAACCAGCGCCGCTGGTTATGCTGAGAAGATGTACGAACTGACCCGGCAGGCGGTGGAAGGTGGGGCGCAACTGGTCATCTTCCCCGAGGACACAGGCACTCACCTGCTGGGACTCCTGCCGGGGATAGAGGAACTGACCGAAGGCACCTTTACATTAAATGAAGCCATCGCCCAGGTGGCTGGCCAGGACATCCGGGTGGCCAAGATATTCAAAGCTGTGGCTCCTGGGGCACGCAGGATATATGAGGCGACTTTCTCAACCCTGGCTCGCAGGTTCGGAGTCCACATCGTGGCCGGGAGCATCCTCCTGCCCGATAAGAGGGGAGACCTCTACAACGTTGGCCACTTCTATGATCCCGACGGACGGCTGATCGGCACCCAGAAGAAAACCCACCTCTTCATCATCGAGCAGGAGTGGGGTCTGGCCTGCCACGACGAGATACAGGTTTTCGATACGCCGCTGGGTGTGATCGCCTTTCCCATTTGCATGGACCACACCTTCTTCGAGCCCATCCGCGTGGCCTGGCTGCAAGGGGCAGAGGTCATCATTGATCCCTCGGCCAATCCTGCCCCCTACAACTACTGGGAGCAGATGCGCGGGGTGTGGGGCCGCATTCAGGAGAGTCCGGCCTACGGGGTACTGTGCTGCATGGTGGGAGAATTTGCCGGGTTCACTTTCCGGGGACGGAGCGGGGTCTACGCGCCTTTGGAGATGACGCCCAACGGTGATGGCATCATCGCCCAGGCGGAGACGGTGGACAGAGAGGAGGTTCTTCTGGCTGATTTGGACCTGGCTGCCCTGCGCCGTTTCCGCCAGGAGCAGAAGCCTGACTTCAACTTGGCTCTCTACGAGAAGTATCTGCCTCGGGTCTACGAGGCGTATCGGCGCATGGAGGTGGAGGACAGGCGGGTAGTGCACACCCAGGGGAGTGGAAAGCTCTAGCCAAGCTCTGCTTTCACGTGTACCTTTTGACCTCGAAGCGGTACAACTGCATCGGCTCGCCAGGGCGGATGCCTGCCTTGCGCATGGCGATGTCTACCTGATATTCGACTGTGTCAACCCCTGGGAGATCCGGCAGCAGGAGCCCCCGCCGCAAGCCACTCTCCACGATGACGCCGTAGCGCTTGGGGTCCAGTTGATCCAGGCTGTCAATGGGCTCAGGCTCGGTCAGTATATCCACCTTGACATCCAGATCCTCCAGTTCTTCCGGTTGCACTGGAGGAAAGCGGGGGTCACGGGTGGCAGCACTGATGGCGTTCTGGATGACCTCCTGAGCTACCGTAGGCTGTTGGGGCTCGATGGTGCCAATGCAGCCCCGCAGGTTACCCCGGCTATCGTGTAGAGAGACGAAAGTGCCCGCCCGCCCTTGCATCTCTGGCACAAGCTCCTCCGGCGGCTCGATAGCATGCTTCTGCCGAACATAGTTCTCTATGGTCTCCCTGGCCAATTTGACTAGTGGGTGGGCCATCTTAGTCCTCCTCAAGTGTTAATGCTCCTTAGAGCTACTGCTGGTTTCATCACCCAGACTATAGCTATTTTACCACATAAAAGTAAAAGTGGGAAGTTGCAGGAATGTCAGGCTTCTGCTATAATGCAACTAGCACCTTTTTCCTATTTACAAGATTGGGTTAAGGATGATACAATACTAGACGAGAGAGGAATTTCGGTGGATATGGAAGCGGTGAAAGTAGTGCCCCGGGGTGAGCAGAAGAGACAGAGGGGTCCTCATGCCCCTCGCAGCCTGGCTCAGGTTTTGCGCGAAGCCGATCAACTGGTGGTACAGGGGGATCTGGATGCTTATTTGCCCATCCCCACAGGCTTCGACCAGATTGACCGCATGATCGGCGGTGGACTGCGCCGGAGTGAGTTGGTTTTGCTGGGTGGCGTTCAGGGAATCGGCAAGACCATCTGTGCCCTCCAAATGGCACGCAACTTAGCTCTCAATGAAGGCTTCTACTCCTTCTACATTTCATACGAACACAACGAGGCTCATCTTCTGAATCGTCTGCTGTGCATGGAGAGCATTGATCCTACCAGCGACAGCTATCAAGGTGGCGTGAGGCTGAAGGACTTGCACAACATCGTCGTTGCCAGACGAGCCAGGGAGTGGGTCAGGCATGACGAGACCCTGGGGTTGAATCAGATTTTGGCAGAGAACCCCAAAACGGCCGAGGCTCTGAAGACTCTCAATCAATACGCTGATCGCTTGATACTGGTCAGGGGCAGTCCGGCCGTCACGACCTTGAATACGATCAGGGAGATGACCAGTCAGATCGCCGATGCCTGCGCCGGCAAAGTGGCCCTCTTTGTTGACTACCTGCAGAAGGTGGCCATTTACCCGGAGAAGGCAGTTGATGAAAACGACAAAGTGACCATCATCGTAGAAGGTTTGAAAGACATCGCCATGTCGCTGAACATTCCCGTGATGGCCGTTGTCGCGGCCGACCGGGAGGGCCTCAGAGCCAAACGACTACACTTGTATCACTTGCGAGGTAGCTCAGCTCTGGATTACGAGTGCGACATCGCCATCATCATGAACAACAAGTACCATATCCTGTCCAAGGACCACATCGCCTTTAACCCTTACAAGGCGGAAAGTTATCGTGATTGGCTGATTTTCACTATTGAAAAGAACCGGGCTGGACGGGCTATGATAGACGTGGAGTTCCACCTCAAAGCTCAGTTTTTCTGCCTTAATCCCCACGGCAACCTGGTGGAGCAGAAGCTCATTGACGAGAAGATCATCGTAGAATAGACGGGCTGTAAGCTCTAGAGGCTCTCAACATCGAGAGCCTCTTTTTCTTTGAGACCGGCTCGTAGCACCCGTCGCCACGCCCCATGGTGACGGTGCAGGTGGAGTTGCGGTCACGTTCAACTGAAAAATGAAAGGTGTAACTCGAGGGCCTCCTATAACCCCAGCAATACGCGGGCAATGACCAACCGCTGGATCTCGCTGGTCCCCTCACCGATGGTGCACAGCCGCTGGTCACGGTAAAAGCGCTCCACGTCGTACTCTCGCGTGTAGCCGTAGCCACCATGGATCTGGATGGCATTGAAGCAGACTCGCTCGGCTACCTCGGAGGCATACAGCTTGGCCATGGCCGCCTCCTTGGTGAAACGCACCTCTTGATCCTTGAGCCAGGCAGCCCGGTAGACCATCAGGCGGGCAGCATCTATCTCGGTGGCCATGTCGGCCAGCATCCACTGGATGGCCTGAAAGCTGCAAATGGGTTGGCCGAACTGCTCTCGCTCTTTAGAATACTCAAGAGCTGCCTCGAAAGCAGCCTGTGCCAGCCCCAGGGCCATGGCCCCGATGCCAATGCGTCCCGCGTCCAGGGTAATCAGAAATTGTTTGAAGCCATCGCCCTCATTGCCCAACAGGTTCTCCTTGGGGATACGACAGTCTTCAAAGAACAATTCCGAGGTGATAGATCCATGCAGCCCCATTTTGTCCTCGTCACGGCCCGGCCGGAAGCCAGGGGTGCCTTTCTCCACAATGAAGCTAGAAATGCCATGAGTGCCCCTATTGGGATTGGTCTTGGCGGTGAGGACCACGATGTCAGCAATGGAACCATTGGTGATAAAGTTCTTCTGGCCATTAATGACCCACTCGTGGCCGTCCAGCACAGCCGTGCTCTTGGTTGCGCCAGCATCACTGCCAGCTTCTGGCTCGGTCAGCCCGAAGGAGCCGATCTTCTCGCCCTTGGCCAGTGGCACCAGGTATTCCTGCTTCTGCTCCTCGTTGCCAAAGCGGTAAATGGGCGAGGCAGCCAGAGAGGTCTGGGCCACGAAGGTGATGCCCGTGGAGCCGCAGGCACGGGAGATTTCTTCCAGGGCGATGGCATAGCTAATGCTGTCGCCCCCCATCCCTCCGTACTCCTCGGGAAAAGGCAAGCCGAAGAAGCCCAGCTCACCCATCTTGCGAAAGTTCTCCATGGGGAACCTGTGTTCCTTGTCCACCTCCTGTGCGATGGGCTTGACCTCGTTTTCGGCAAAGTCGCGCACCATCTTGCGGATCAACTTTTGCTCCTCGTTGAGCTCGAAATGCATGGGGTTCGCCTCCTGTTATGATATTATATAGCGATGAATCGGCCACGGTGCATTATATGCAGCCACCCGGTATAATCGTGAATCACAGACAGAGCTGCACCTTCGGTTCTGAATTGTCAGTGGGGCAGTCGCCCGCCCCACCGACCATGACTCAGGCCGCCGTTTGATGCTATGGCTGTGTCACGTTCCAGCAGGGACTCTCTCACTGAGAATCAGATTGGCAACAGGTAAAGCCCTCAATTCCAGTCGCGATAGGTCAATGAACTTGCTGGCATCTTCAATCTCAACACCAATGACCCGATTATGTTCATCAAAGTCTAGCACAATTCCCGGCGCGACTTCTTCAGACTCGGTGCTTATCCTGTCAGCAAGTTTGATATAAAGCATATCTGTATCTGGGTAGTATTTCAAAGACCATACCTATTCAAACAAATCGCGCTTGCGAAAGGGTGCAAGGAGAAAACGGCCTATGACTTTGCGTCTGGTCAGCCAGTTGATACGGACGCCGGTTTTGTCGTTGGCGAGCACTTTCTGGGCCAACCAAGGCGTAACCGTTTCGACGCGGTCGGCCAGAATGTTGACAATGCGTTTGTCACGCTCCCAATCTTCCGGGCGTTCTTCATATTGCTTGGTTACCAGGTCGGTCATAACCATGCCCGGCCTGAGCGCGCCCACCAGCACGGGCGTCCCCTGCGTTTCCTGCACCCAGGACTGGGTGAGATACCGCAGGCCGGCCTTAGTGCAGCCGTAGAGCGCCAAGCCTTTCACCATGCGATCATCGCTGCCCAGGCCTTCCACGTTGTAGAAGCTCCCAAAGCCCTGGTCCAGCATACCGCGTAGGGCAACTCGTGCACCGTACATCGCCCCCACCAGGTTGGTATCCACCACGGCTTTGATCTGCTCTGGCGAGAGTTCCCAAAAATCCATTTGAGGGTGACCGATCCCGGCGTTGTTGATCCAGATGTCAATCTTGCCAAAGTGGGCTTTGGCCGCATCCCACAGAGCCTGCACCTGCTCAAGATCGGTCACATCGCAGGGCTGACCCAACACGCGATCGGCTTCATACTTGGCAGCCAGCTCTGCGACAGCTTCTTCGACGCTTGCCAAAGTGCGCCCACTGACCGTGACGGCACAACCGAGAGCCAGGAACGAGTCAGCGAGACCGTAGCCAATGCCACGAGTGCTGCCAGTGATGACAACGGTTTTCATAGGAACCTCTTCGGTGATAGTGGTTTTTGCATGGTTCACGGGCCTGAAAATCGCCAGGCTCGCGGTGGATTTGTAATCCACCGCTCGCAGAATAATGCCTTGTTCCGCCGGATTACAAATCCGGCGGGTGCACCAGTTCAAGCATCCTGGCCTACATTTGTTTCAGATACGTGGCGCTTTGGGTGAACAGCGGCTCATTCGGATCGAGTTCAGCCGCGCGCTCGATGTCGGCCAGCGCCTCAGGGCTGCCAGGGTTGCTCAGGTGAGTGGCCCAGCCGCGCAGGAACCAGGCTGCCGCCAGGTCTGGCTGGGCCTGGAGCGCCTCGGTTGTGCTGGTCTGGATGTGTTGAACCAGTGCGTCCTCCCAGCCCTCGGTGATGGTGCCCACCACCAACGGGCTCGGCTGGCTGAATAGCTCTTCCACACTGTAGGCGCGCATGACATCCAGCGCAGCGGCGTAATCGCCGTAAAAGATGCGGTCGAGCAACGGGTAGCCGATGCTCTCATAATCGTAGGGCGGCCGCCTGGCCTCGGCAGTGAGACGAATCAAGGCAGTGTTCCAGACCACCGTTTCGTCTTGGGCGTTGAGCGCCAAAGCCTGCTCAATGGTGGGCAGGGCATCCTTCCACAGCCCGGCTTGCGCCAATTCCACGGCGCGGTTGTTCAGGTCGCGGAGGTCAGCAGGGGCCGATTCGGGCAAGGGCGTGAGCGGCACCTCAACCATTTGCGAACCATCCCAACGCAGGATGGTGAAATTTACCAGGCGCACGCCACACGCATAGCAGAAAACGTATGGATCCGTGGCATCCAGCAATACTTCCAATAAGCCGTCGTCGTTCAGATCTTCCAGGCGATTGCCACCAGGGCTGGGAGTAAAGTTCGCCACCTCGACCTTTAACGCCTGACCATCAAAACTCAGCAGATGGTACGTGCCGCTGTGGGCGCCGGCGCCACCTTCGAGTTGTAGCCAGATGCGGCTCGGCTCGACGTTCATTTGACTGACCGCCCCCTCAAAGATATAGTCGGGGCCAATCTCAAGTGACTCAGGATCGGGGCTCCCGGCCAATTCCAGGCGCGTCAGTTCTTGCCAGCCCGCATCGCTGCGGGTGTAGATAGCGAAAAAGTGGTTCTGCGGCGGGTCACCGAAACCGCGCATGCCGGCGGAAAAAACAGCCCAGAGAGGCTGGCTGTCACTACTAACGGTGAGCGGTAACACGCCAACTTCGGCAATGCCGCCATACGAAAACCCGGACGCGTCGGGCGTTGGTGTAGGAGGCAGGGTGGCCTCGATCATGCTCTTCAGTTCTGCAATCTCTGGCGATACTTCTTGGGCGCAGTGGAGAGCAACGGTGTACAACTGCTGCTCGGGGGTCAGTTGACACTCCGAAACGGGCTTGTCCTGGGGGCAATGGGCATCCTCCGACGGCTTCCAACCGGCCGTCAGCAGGCATAACCCATTGGCTTTGCGGAAACCGGTAGCGGTTCCGGTAGGACCGTCGGCTGCATACATGAAATCTTCCTGCCACCCTTGGGTTTTGAGTACCTCCCTCAAGTCGTCGGCAACCACTGTAAAGTCCTCGAAATCCAGGCCGGTACCCGTGGCCGTGGCCTGGCAGCCAGTGCCAGTGTTCCCGGTGGTGTAGTCCTGGAAAGGTGCTTCCGCCGTGGCCACGTCCACGCCCAGCGTGTACGCCATGGCGCCCACCAGATAATCGCACACGTCAGAGCTTAATGGCTGCCAGGCGCCTTGTGGTTCTGCCGTCGCCTCTGGCGCAGCAGTAGCCGTCGGCGCTGGCGTCTCGGTCGGCGCGGCGGGTGGTTCCGTATGGACGAGGGTCGGTTGTGGTGTGGGAGGCGCTTCTGTCGGCGCTCCACCGCACGCGCTGGTGAAGGCCAGCAGGAGCAGCGCGACAATCCAATAGCGGTGGTTCACGAAAATCTTTCTGACGTTCATATAGTATTTCCTCTTCTGTGTTGTGTATTGTGTTGTGTATCCTATGCTGGTGGCCGTTTAGATTGAAGGAGCGACATAGCTCCCCCTCTTACCGGACGGCTGCACCCAATTCAGCTCCCAACGTCGCCAACCGGCTCCGATCCTCCTCGGAAAGGTCAACGCGCTCACCCAGGCCGTATAACCGCAGCTTGATCCCTTCGGGGGTCTCGAAAGTGACCGAGCCGTACACCTGCACGAAGGAGCGCAAAGTCTCTACCACTCTGGCCTCCAATTGCAGGTGAGAAGCATAGGTCCGGTTCAAGTCGGTACCGGAGAGATGCCACGTATCGTCTGGGTAGCGATCCACACGGAAAAAGAGATTGCCCTGCGTGCCGAACAGGTAGAGCAGTTGCCGACTGGCTAACGCATCCGGTGGTTCGACGGCCACAAGTCGGTAATCCTGTGAGACACGATACGTCACAACGATGTCCTGGTATTGCGCCTGCACACGCCAGCCCTCGCGGGTGCCGCTACAGTCATCGCGTGGGAAGGCCTGGCAATCGTCAAAAGTGGTCGTTTCCATCGAGGTGATCGGCGTGTAGGGGTAGAAGCGTTGCACCAGGCCGAGACGGGCGGAAAGATCGCCAGACGTCAGTTGCTCCAGGGGGCTGGGGGGATGATTCGTCCACACGACTGGCGTCGGCATTGGCGTAGGGGTGACCACCACCCGTTCCGCCGAACGATACACGAATCGAAACGCATCCGCCACGACGTTGCCGTCCAGATTGCCATCAATGCTCAGGGACCCATTCTGTTCCAGGTAGTACGTGCCCAGGCTGTTCCACCGGCCCGCATTTTCCTGCAAATTCACGTAGACCGGATACGTGGCGACGCGTCCGACGGTTGGATAGATCTGGATGAGCGCCCGCTGGGTTTGGTCGTGGTTGGGATCGCCGCACCACCAGGCGAGAATCTCGTACGCGCCAGCCACGGGCAGTTCTGGCCGTACGTAGGCAATGTTCTGGATACCGCGCGGTGCCCAGGCGCAATCGCCGTTGTAGCTCTGTCCGCCGTCGCCAGTGAACCACCAGCCTGTCGTTGAAAAGGCCGGATCCCGGTTGTCCACAATGATCTTAATGTCTGGCACAGGCGCCGCTGTCGGCGTTCCTGTGGGCACAGGTAGCGGTGTTGGTGTTGCTCTCTGAATTTGAGTGGCCGTACTGGTCGGCATAACTGTCGGCGCTGTTGGGCTGGCTGGCACCTCCGTGGGTTCCGGAGGCCCCGGTGATACCAGGGCCTCTGTGGGTGCTGTTGTTGTCGTAGCCGCCATCGCCGGCACGGCCGATGCCTTCAACCTTGACAAGGACGTTGCATCTGCCGCCGCTGGCGTCCGAGTGAATGTCGGTCCCCCGGCTCCTGTGCATCCTGCGGGCATGATGACGACCAGAAGCCAGCAGAGAAAAGTCAGCCTGTAGAGACGCAGCATATGCTCAGCTCCGATTCACGCGTGGGTTCTTTACGTTCCATCTGTCTCCTGTTGCACCTTGCTTTCGCACCTTGCCACGCCAGCTCAGATGGCTAGCGCGTTCCCCAGAATCGCTAGTTTCAGCGAGCACGGTCGTTGGACAACATGATTTTGAATGCCAGGGAAAGGACTTTTTCCATAGCCTGCGGCAACTCAATTGGAACGAAATAGTCCACGGGATACACATAATCTTCGCCTGATTCATCAATAGCTCAGATAAAGCCGATGTTCAGCAGCACGGGCGTCGGGTATCGCCATAGGCAGTGGTTGACATGCGCCCTCCTTTGCAATGCATTCCTTGCGAACTCGTTGTCCAGCGAGCGAGACTCTGCTCAAGCCCCCTCTTGCAGTATGGCCGTCAATTTGGCTGAGTGGATGTGGCAGATGGCCACGGCGATGGCGTCGGCCGCGTCGTCCGGCTGGGGCACGCTGTCCAGACCAAGGAGTAGCCTGACCATATACTGGATTTGTTCTTTGGTCGCTCGCCCGTAGCCAGCGATGGCCTGCTTGACCTGAAGGGGGGTGTATTCGTGGATGGGCAGCCCGGCGTTGGCGGCGGCCAGGAGAACCACGCCTCGCGCCTGGCCCACGCTCAGGGCCGTGCGCACGTTCTTGCTGAAAAAGAGCTCCTCCACAGCCGCCGCCGTGGGCTGCTGGTCTTTGATCAAAGCCGTCAGTTCCTGGTAGATGCGTTGCAGGCGTTCAGGCAGGGGCCAGTCCGAGGAGGTGGTGATAGCACCGTAGGCCACCAGGGTCAGATCGTCGCCTTCACCCTTCACCAAACCATAGCCGGTGATGGCTGTGCCCGGGTCTATCCCCAGGACCAACATCTAGGCCGCCGCCTCGTATCTGGCCATGACCTCGTCGCTGAGATCCAGATTGGAGTAGACCTCCTGCACATCGTCCAGTTCTTCCAGCCTCTCTACGAGGTTCATGACCTGGAAGGTCTCTTTCTCACCCAGTTGGGACAGGCTCTTGGGGATCATGGCCAGCTCTGCTGAGTCAATAGCCAGGCCCTGTTCTTGCAGCGATTCCCGTACCGTCTGAAAGTCCTCCGGCTTGGTGAAGACTTCCACCAGGTCGCTGGCGACGGTCACGTCGTCAGCCCCGGCCTCGATGGCGATCATGGCCAGCTCATCGGGATCACTGTCGTTCACGTCAATGGTGATATAACCCTTGGGCTCAAAGAGCCAGGCTACACAACCGGACTCACCCAGGTTGCCGTTGTGCCTATTGAAAACGCTGCGCACCTCGGCCACCGCCCGGTTGCGGTTGTCGGTGGTGACGTGCACCAGCATGGCCACCCCATGAGGCCCATAGCCTTCAAAAGTGAGGTCCTCCAGAGCCTGTCCCTTCTCCAGGCCCGCCCCTCGCCTGATGGCCCGCTCGATGTTCCCCTTGGGCATGTTGGCCTGCCTGGCCTTCTCAATGACCAGCCGTAGCTTAAAGTTTGTGTCGGGGTCGGGCCCCTCCCGGGCAGCGATCTCCAGTTCGCGGCCTATTTTAGTAAAAACCTTCCCTCGTCTGGCGTCCTCAGCGCCCTTCTTGCGCTTTATCGTTGACCACTTGGAATGTCCTGACATAGGTACCTCCCTTTGAAAAACCGACGTAGAATCCGGTCATCCCGGAAAGCGACTGAACTTATCACATATTATACCATCAGAATTTCCTGTTCACAAGCAGCCTTGCCAGCTCCCGCAGGCCGTACTGGCCTTCGTTCTCCATCCCCGCAGCCTCCAGTTCGGCCAGGGCTCGCTTGTGGTAATCCAGGGCCATCTGCTGAGCATACTGGCGGGCCCCCAGCGCCTGGAGGCTGTCAAGGACTACCTTGACAGCGTCCTCATCAATAAATTCTCGCCGGTAGACTTTATGTACGCGCTGATCGGAAACGGGGAGGGACGTTTCCTGTTGCAGTGCGCAGACAATCGGTAGCGATTTCTTGCGCTGGCGGATATCATCGGCCTGAGGCTTACCCGTTACTTTTTCTTCCCCCCAGACGCCCAGGATATCGTCCTCGATCTGAAAGGCCATGCCCAGGTTTTCGCCAAAGCGGGCATAACGGGTGGCCAACCCGACATCGCCGCTGCCCAGCAGTGCTCCAAGCCGGGTGGAACAGGATATGAGAGCGGCCGTTTTCCGGCGGATCATGGCCAGATATTGGTCCACATCCACGTCCAGGCGGTTTTCAAAGCTCATGTCCAGGTACTGGCCTTCGCAGAGGGTCAGGCAGGTCTGGTCGAAGACCCGGCAGGCGGCCAGCACACGGTCGTCGGGCAGGCCCTTCTCTGACAGACGCTGCAAAGCCAGATGAGCCAAGGCAAACATCCCATCGCCGGCGTTGATAGCCTGGGGCTCGCCCCAGATCTTCCACACGGTGGTGCGGTGACGGCGAGTTGGGCTGTTATCCTCGATGTCATCGTGAAGCAGGGAGAAGTTGTGGATCAGTTCTACAGCCGCCGCAGCGGGCAAAGCCTGTTGGGGCTCTCCCCCGACTGCCTGACAGGCCAGCAGGCAGAATAGAGGCCGTAGACGCTTGCCGACAGCCTGGGAACGGGTTGCTTCGAAGCTCTCATCGGTCCAACCCAGATGATAGTGCATCATGCCGTAGAAGGGGGCCAGTCGTTGATCAGGAATGGATAGGACCTGTCTTAGCTCTTCCTCGATGGCTGGCCGGTATCTGTCAAAGATGTCTTGCAGGCTCACGTCGGCTCCTTATTAGATCTGCTAGCGGCGGATTTGGAACCCGCCGCTACGGAGATTCTACTGGCTCAACATCTTACCAATGGGCTTCAGGAAAGGTGTGTCTTTCAAAGTCTCAAGGTCCGCTGCCCCGATACAGAACATAGCCGTGCGCAGTTCCTCAGTGATCTCTCGGATTTTCTGGCCCACGGCCTCGGCGGAGACGGTGGCCAGTCGCAAGAAAGGCGTAGCCAGGGCTGCAGCGTCGGCGCCGAGGGCAATGGCTTTAGCCACCTCGATGCCTGTGTAAATGCCGCCGCTGGCGATGAGGGTGGTCTGCGGTGCGCCACGTCGGGCCAGGCAAATGGATTCAGCCGTGGGGATGCCCCAGTCAGCGAAATGGGCTGCAATCTGACGGGTCAGCTCGTCGTTGGTGCGATGCATCTCCACTTGACTCCAGGATGTCCCGCCCGCGCCGGCCACGTCAATGGCAGCCACCCCCGCACCAGCCAACTTGCGAGCCACTTCCTCCGAAATGCCCCAGCCGACCTCCTTGACAATGACCGGCACAGGCAAATGGCGGCACACATCCTCGATCTTGACCAGTAGGCCGGCAAAGTTGACGTCACCGCCATCCTGAAGCGCCTCTTGCAGAGGGTTCAAATGCAGAATAAGACCATCGGCCTCGATCATTTCCACCGCTCGCCGACATTCATCGAGACCATAGCAGTGGTTGAGTTGCACTGCCCCCAGGTTGGCCAGGAGCAAGATGTCGGGGGCTACGCGGCGAACCTGGTAGGTATGGACCCATTGGGGGTCTTCGATAGCTGCCCTTTGTGAACCCACGCCCATCCCCACACCCTGGGCCTGGGCGGCACGGGCCAGGTTCATGTTGATCCGCTCTGCGGCCTCGGTGCCCCCTGTCATGGACGAAATGATCAGAGGGGCTTTTAGCTCTCTGCCGAGCAAGACCGTCGAGAGATTGATTCCGCCACGGTTTATCTCGGGCAGAGCCTGGTGGATGAAGCGGTATCTCTCCAGGCCCGTGGTCAGGCGGCCAAAGCTCACATCCTCTTCCAGAGAAATGCGCAGGTGGTCTGATTTTCGTTGAGTGTGCACCGGGCTTTCATTCTCCATGGTCTTTACCTACTGAGTATAGCTCTTGCGTCACAGGCGGCACAGGCGCAACTTTTGGCCTGCGGCGGTGTTGAAATCTTTAGGAATAGCTCAACCAGAATATTACCAGTGGTGTGAGCTATTGTCAAGCCGGAAGAATCAGATTTTCAGAAGAGAGGGGGTTGACTATATTGGCATTGGCTGGTAGAATATGAGAGACGAGCCTTTCTCACAAAAATCTAAGAAGGAGGTGAACAAGTTGGACCGAGAGGAGATATTCGCAAAGGTGAAAGCGCTCATTGTTGAGCAGTTGGGCGTTGACGAAGACAAAGTCACGCTCAAAGCTAACTTCCGGGAGGACTTGGAGGCCGACTCCCTGGACTTGGTGGAATTGATTATGGCCTTCGAGGAGGAGTTTGGGGGCGAAATCTCCGACGAGGAAGCCCAGGAGATCACCACGGTCGGCCAGGCGGTGGACTACCTGGTAAAGCACCTCGGGGAGTAATTTCAACCAGACAACGGCATGCATCATTCAAGTTGAGCTACCGACACAGGATACCATTTGGTATCCTGTGTCTTTTGGGTGGCTATAAGCATGGAGGGAGATATATGGTGATCGTTGACCGCCAGCGGTGCGGCTATTGCGGGGGCTGCGTCAGCCTCTGCCCGGTGGGGGCCATCGAATTGGCTGAGACGAGATTGATGATTGATCGGACCTGCATTGATTGCGGGTTGTGTCTGAGTGCGTGTCCGGTGGGAGCGCTGAGCCTGGAAGGGCAGGAGGCGAAACGAGGCCGCCAGGGACTGGTTTTGCAGCGGCGCTACGATGTGGTCGTGGTGGGGGCGGGGCCGGCTGGCTCCACAGCGGCGCGCCGGGCGGCGGAACTGGGCCTCTCTGTGCTCTTTCTGGAGAAGCGCCAGGAGATCGGCTCTCCCGTGCGCTGCGCCGAGGGCGTAGGCCACGAACTGTTGATTCCCTTCATCGAGCCCGATGAGCGTTGGATCTCGGCCACGGTAGATAAGGCCCAGTTCACCACGGTGGCAGGGGATAGGGCCGAGACGAGGCGAGCCGAAGGAGGGAGAGGTTACGTGCTGGAGCGGCGGGTCTTTGACCGCGTCCTGGCTGAAAAAGCGGTCGAGGCCGGAGCTCAACTGGCGGTCAAGACGGCGGCCAGGGGTCTTCTGATTGAGGATGGCGTTGTGCGGGGCGTTATCGTTGAGGGGCAAGGTAACGTGGAAATCGAGGCGGCCGTGTTCATCGGCGCTGACGGGGTGGAGTCAAGGGTAGGACCGTGGGCCGGCCTGGACACAACTCTGCCGCAGAAAGACGCCATGGCCTGCGCCCAGTTTCTGCTTTCGGGCATTGACATTGACCCCACCTGTTGCTGCTACTACATTTCTCAGGAGCTCGCCCCCGGCGGCTACGCCTGGGTCTTTCCCAAGGGCGAAGGCAAGGCCAACGTGGGTCTGGGGGTCCAGGCGGACATGGCCGCCAGGCCAGCCCTGGATTACCTGACGCGCTTCATTGAGCGGCAGCCGCATCTGGCCCAGGGCAGTCCGGTGACTCTGGTGGTGGGAGCCGTGCCGGTGGCCCTGCCCCCGAAACGGTTGGTGACCGCTGGTTGCATGTTGGTGGGCGACGCCGCCCGCCAGGTGGACCCTCTGACCGGAGGGGGCATCACCAACGCCATGACGGCTGGACAGTATGCCGCAGAAGTGACAGCCCAGGCTATCGAGGCCGGTGACATTTCAGCAAGAAAACTGGCAGAGTATGAGGAACGCTGGGCGTCTACTCTGGGGCGCAAGATGGCCCGCAACTACCGCCTGAAGGAGCGCTTCGGGCCCGCACAGCGAGCTTCGAAGGACTTTAGCAGGCTTTTCGCTGTGGCTGCGGCAGGCACCTAATAGTAGTGACCAGCCGGTAGATCACGGTTTCGTAGTGATGACTTCAGTCGTCGTGGCACACATGCGACTAAAATCGCTACTACAAGCCCAATTCGTGATCTGCTGAGCCTTCATTCACTCACCTCGGCGGTGGCCTCAACCACCCTGGCCCTGGTTATCCGAATCAGGTCCTCTACGCTTAGCTTCAGGTTAACGCCCCGGCACCCGGCGCTGACCAGGATGTGGGAGAGTTCCGTGGCTGCCCGGTCTATGTATACGTCGAAGCCACGGTTGACCAGCGCCAGAGCCGAGATGCCCCCTACCTGTAGCCCTGTCAGGGACTCGGCTTCCTTGTAGGAGGCCATGCTCAGTTTCTTCTCCCCTACCGCGCGGGCCAGCCGCTTGAGATCCAGTTCACGGTCGCCATCCACCAGCACCAGCAGAGGCTTGCCCTGCTGACGCATCACCACCAGGGTCTTGTAGACCTGGTGGGCGGGCAGGTCCAGCGCCTCGGCCACCCCATCGGCCGAGTGGATGTCGGGGTCGAAGGTATAGGTCTCAAAGGGAATTTTGCGGGCCTCCAGCATCCGCATGGCGTTGGTCTTTTCCGTCACGATTAGAAATCCTCTAACTATCACCCGCCGATGACCCAATGCACAAGACCACCCAGCAAGGGCCGCTTCAGGTCTATGGCCCCCTCAGTGCACAGTTCGTGACAGCAATAGCAACGGATACACTGGCTATAGTCAATCAGCGCCAGACTGTCCACGATGGTGATGACCTGCTGGGGGCAACCAGTCACACAATCGCCACAGGCTATGCAGCGACCTCGCTGAGGCACCGGTCTGAGAGTGAAATGGTTGGTGATGAGAGGCCCAAAGTGCCTGGTGATAAAGGGGTTAAGCAGAGTTGCGTCCTCGCGCGGGCTGGCCAAGGGTGGCTGAAAGTCGGGCACGAGAACCTCATCCACAGAAGCCCCTAACGTTTCGATGCCATCAACTTTGCCTGTCCACAACCCGTGAGCCGCCGCCTCCCGCAAGGTAGGCACTTTGAGCGGATCGAGGCCCACCATGGTCGTGGCCACGACGTCCAGAGCCACGCTATCACGGCTGGCCAGGATCACCCCCACATCCCGCAGGGGCCCGGTAGAAGGACCATTGCCTTCCATGCCTACGATAGCGTCCATCAGCACAAGAGCAGGTTTGACGAGGGAGATGATGTCCAGAAGCATCAACGCAAAGTGGGTCACGTTGCGCATCCTGGCGTGAAAGATGCCCTTGGCGAGGCCGGGCACCACCCCGAAGAGGTTCTTGGTCGCCCCAGTGAAGGTGGTCAGAACGTGGGTCTTGAGCTTAGGCATGGAGATGACAACGTCCGCTTCCATGACCGGCTTGATGACCTCCAGTCGTTTAACCAGAAAGCCTTCAGGATGGGAGACCTCCTCGTAGCTGGTGTCCCAGTTCAGGGCTGCCCCGGTGCGCTCGGCTACTTCCAGAAGGCCGCTGGCCTGGTAAGTCCTCCTCAGGCCGGCCTTGGTGTAAGGGACGCTGGTACCGGGGCTATCAGCGATGAGAGGCACACCCCCCGCCTCCTGAATCAGCCTGACCATAGCCTCCACCACCGCCGGATGGGTGACGATACCTCTCTCCGGCGGCGTGGCGGACAACATGTTGACCTTGAGAAGCGCCTTCTGGCCGGGTTGCACGAACTGGCCCATCCCGCCCAGGAGGTCAATGCTTTCCCGCACTGCCCGGTCAACGGCTGGCTGCTGATAATGGGGACACCTGACGATGGCTACTTGGGGAATCATGCTATTTGATCAGTCCTTTCTGCCGATTTGGTCCAGGGCGCTAGCTGCCTCTGAACGGAGAAGGCCCTCCTCGGCACGTACAATCCGTCTCAAAGAAGGGATGGCCTGGGGCACCCGCAGGCTGCCCAGGAGCCGAATGGCCAGGCGACGGGTGAGTTCGTCTTTCCTACGCAAAAGTGCCTTGGCCGCCGCCCAAACGATTGCCGGGTCCAGTGCTGCCTCCAGAGCGGTGACCACGTTGTCAACCAACGCCTCAGCGGAACCCTGGTGATAACCCAGCGAGCCCGCTATCGCCTTCGGCAATTGCTCGTTGGCTGCCCAGTGAGGGATCTTGTACACGGCGTCCTGCAGCAGACAGACCTTGGCGCAACGCGCATCCAACCTGGCCAGCTTCTCGGCTGCAGTCCGGCTCAATGACAGGTTGGGGGCCTCGAGGACCAGATAACCGAGAGCCTGGGCTGTGGGCTCCTCCTCAAGTTCGCCTAACTGGCGAGCAGCGGCCCGCCGTTCGCGCCGGCGAGGGCTTTTCAGTTGCTCGAACAGAGCTTTTTGTCTCAGCGGATGATCTCCCCTCACGTCGTTTTTAAGACGGCATCTTAGCGCAAGCCTGCGAAAAGGTCGTCTGCGGGGCATTCTCCCTTCTCCAGCATCATGCCCTCGCAGGCAAAGCAGTCAGTGTGCATAAACTGACGGCGTACCTCCGCAGGGATGAGGGTGAAGAGGTTATCGGGAGCAAGTTGGCTGCGGTGGCACTGGCGGGCCTGCTCCTTCACCTCTAAATAGGCACTGACGTCAACGTGGGTAGTACAATACTCGTCTGGCACGCCCACAGACTCCAAGTCAATTTCTCCGAAGGGGTGCTCCAGGCCCATCTCTTTCACCTTCTGGATTAGCTTTTGTAATACACTGCGCGGAAAGGCCGTGTAGTAGAGCCTCTGCGGGGCGTAGGGCTCCAGGCCCTCGGCCAGGTGTTCGGGGTATTGGGTGGGATCGCCAGCGGCGCAGAAGGCCGCTTTGGTGTGGCGGTGGATGGCCTTGTGGTCGGGATGGCCATAGCCGCCGCTCTCATCGAATGTCACCACCACCTGGGGGCGGATCTGGCGCATCAGGTGCACAATTTTACCCTCCGCCTCATAAGGGGCAGCCCGGACGAGGGAACGGGGGTCATCGTTAGCCGGGGTGCCGGCCATGCCTGAGTCCCGATAGCCCAGGAAGTGCAGCTCGGTGATGCCCAGTAGATCGCAGGCGCAGCGCAGTTCCCGCTCCCGGATCTCGGCCAACTGCTCCTTGGTGCCCAGGCTGGGATCGTTGATCTCCCCCTCCTCTCCACGGGTGGCACAGATGAGGGACACCTTGACCCCCTCAGCGGCGTACCTGGCCAGTGTCCCCCCAATGCCAAGGCTCTCATCGTCAGGATGGGCGAAGACAGCTAGCAATGATAATTCCCCTGTCATTCATTACTCCCTAAACCATTTGTTGTTTTCTAAGTATAGGCGATTTTGGGATTTTGAGCAAATGGTGATTGCCTTTGACAAATCTCCCAGCCTCTATTATAATCAATAACAGGCCGCGTGATGTAGTCCCCAGTGGAAACGGATAGCTTGAGCGAACTGCTTGTGGATTGAGCGACTTGCTGCTTCGGTAAGCAAGTTGCTGCGTTGTGAGTCCGTAGTTTCATCGGGGGAAGAAAGGAGGTGGGCTTATCGGCCAAGAGACAGCTCGTTGGATCGTTTGTGTACATTAGTAGCGATGCTAAGTAAGGAGGAGACAAATGAGGAAAAAATTGTTTAACCTGGTAATTGCCTTCACGTTGCTGCTGGCCTTGATTCCAAGCGTAGCCAGCGCTGCCCCGCAGCAACAAGGCGAGACCGTTTACACGGTGCAGAAGGACGACAGCCTTTGGGCCATAGCGGAGAAATATCTTGGCAATGGTGCTGCCTATGTCGCCGTTGTCGTCGCTACTAACGCGAAGCATGAGACGGATTCAAGCTTTGCCAAGATTGATGACCCTAGCCTGATCCAACCCGGCTGGAAGATCCTGGTCCCTAGCGCCGAGGAGGCGGCCAAACTGGTAGCCGAGGGGCTTCCTGCCGTGGTGCCGGAGAACGTGTTCGTCTACGCTCACGGGGCCACCTTCCCCGACATTGACCCCAGCATCAGTTTCTCTAATGACTCGGTCGTGATGGGCAATGCCTATGAGACGCTGACCTTCTATAACCCACCCGGGAGCGCGGAGGTGCTCAGCCCAATGCTGGCCACCAGTTGGGAGTCCAACGAAGACGCCACTGAATGGACCTTCTACCTCCGTAAGGGAGTCAAGTTCCACGATGGCACCGATTTCACCGCCGAGGCGGTAGAGTACTCTGTCGAACGGACCATAAACCTGGGCCTGGGGGCTGCTTTCATATGGGATGCGGTGGAGGAGGTAAACGTCGTAGATGACTACACCGTGGAGTTCAAGCTGAGCTACGCTGCGCCCTTGGACCTGATCGCCTCCGCAGGGTATGGAGCCTGGATCTTCAGCCCTACCTGCACCGAGGCCCAGGGAGAAAACGCCAGCGAGTGGTTCAATGAGGGCCATGATTGTGGAAGTGGCCCCTACATGATCGAGAGCCGCGAGCGTGGTACACGGCTGGTTATGACCCGCTTCGACGACTATTGGGGCGGCTGGAAGGAAGGCCAGTTCGACAAGATCGTCTTCGAGATTGTCGTAGACCCCGTGGTGCAGCAGCAGATGCTCGAGGCCGGTGAGGCGGACGCCGCCTACGACCTACCACGGGAGAACTTCGTCGCTCTGGATGCCCGCGATGACGTGACGGTCTACGTCAACCCCAGTTTCATGAACCTGCTGGGCCTTTTCAACATGAAGAGGGAGCCCACGAATAACAAACTCGTTCGGCAGGCCCTTTCTTACGCCTTCCCCTACAAACAGTTCATCGAGAGCGTGATGCTGGGCCAGGCCACGCAGGCCCGCGGGCCCGTTCCCGTCGGGATGTGGGGCTATGGTGAAGACCTGTTCCAGTACCACTACGACCTGGACAAGGCCAGGGAACTCTTGGCCGAGGCTGGTTACCCGGAAGGCGGCTTCGATCTGCTGATGACCTACGCCACCGGCGACCTGGACGAGCAGCAGGTGGGTGAAGTGTGGAAGGCGGAGTTGGCCAAGCTGGGGATCAACCTGGAGGTGCGGGGTATGGAATGGGAACCCCAGTGGGACCTGGGCATGTCTGACCCGGCTGTGGCCCAACACATCTTCGTCTTCTACTGGTGGCCTGACTACATCACCCCCTACACTTATCTCCTCAACATGTTCCACTGCGAAGAGGAGATCATCTTCAACCTGGGCTACTACTGCAACCCCGATTACGATGAACTGATCGACAGGGGTAACGAACTGGCGGCCACCGACCGGGCAGAGGCGGAGCGGCTCTTCATCGAGGCCCAGGAGATGCTGATAGAGGACGCCGCAGCCGCGTTCTTCTATGACCGTGCCAACAACCACGAGCTTCGGTCCGACATCAAGGGCTACGTGGACAACCCGGCCTATCCCCACATCATCTTCGTCTACAAGCTGTGGAAGGAGTAGGGAAGATCTGAGAGTGAGAACAGTATGGAGGCATGGAAGGTGGCCATAATCTCTTCCATGCTTCCATCCCTCTTTTTCTCCCAGATCTTCTGTCCTTCCACTCTCCCATCGTCGCCGACCGGATTTGTGTGAGAGGA
>JBGVTF010000415.1:0-3279 GCA_041862415.1 Anaerolineae bacterium
GCCAGGTCATCCGACCTCGCCTGCTAACCGGAGAACGTATGGCCTACCTGGACGGCTGGGGCGACTCCGCCTTTGACCCCGTGGGACACTTTGAGGCCAAGTGGCACGGCTACGTCGAGGGGCAGCCCTACGGCAGGGGAAACTACTCGGGCTATGACAACGAGCGAGTGAACGAACTCATCCGGATGGGTGAGGTCACAGCCGATCCAGCCAAGCGGCAGATGATCTACGATGAGGCCCAGGAGATCATTTATGAAGAGGCTCCTGCTGTGTTCCTGATCCTACCCGAGCAAATCGAGGCGGCATCTGTCCGCATCCAGAACTGGGAGCCAGCTTCGGACAGCCGCATCAACCTGCACGACGTCTGTGTGGTGCCATAAACGGTGGAGGGGTAAGTGGTGGTAACGATGTTGGTTTTTCGTCCTTCGTCTGACAACTTGAGAAGGGAGAGGCTATGACCGAGTCAAAACCTATTCGCGTCATGCTTATAGACGACCATGCTGTGGTACGCAGTGGGCTGGGGGCTTTTCTGCTGGCCTTCGACGACCTGGAACTGGTCGGAGAGGCGGGCAGTGGCGAGGAGGCCGTGCGCCTGTGCGAACAAGTACAGCCCGACGTGGTGCTGATGGATCTGGTGATGCCTGGGATGGACGGTGCCGCCGCCACCCACGTCATACGAGAGCGCTGCCCACCAATCCAGGTTATCGCCTTGACCAGCTTTAAGGAAAAAGAGTTGGTGCAGGGCGCCCTGGAGGCCGGAGCTATCGGCTATCTGCTGAAGAACGTCTCGGCCGACGAACTGGCCGACGCCATCCGGGCGGCCCACGCCGGGCGGCCCACCCTGGCCCCGGAAGCGGCACAGGCCCTGATCCAGACCACCACCCAGCCGCCCGAGCCGGGCTACGATCTGACCGAGCGGGAGCGGGAGGTGCTGGCGCTGATGGTCGAGGGGCTGAGCAACCCCGAGATTGCCGAGCGGCTGGTGGTCAGTCGCTCCACCGTCAAGTTTCACGTCAGCAGCATCCTCTCTAAGCTGGGTGTCAGCAGTCGCACCGAAGCGGTAGCCCTGGCCGTGCAGCACCACCTGGTCACCTGACCTGGCAAGAGACTAGCCACCTGACCAGGTCAAAAACTCCCCAGATGGCCGATGCATCTGGGGAGTTTTTATTGTATACTGAAGGCGGAAATTAGATGACCTATATCGCCCGTACCAGAATAGCACCGCTACTGCAGTACGGGTGGTGCAACAGTGGTAGATGACATTCTAATCAAAACCCGAAAGCAATTCCACATAATGGGGTACAATCCATTCCTGGATCAACGGTTAGCGAAGGAGCGCATGAGAGATGCAATGCGCGAGGCGGAACAAGCCCGGCTGATCCAAGTGGCCAAAGGCGGGGGAGTGGCCAACCAGGCTGCCCTGCACGGCCTGTTGATCAAAGTGCGCGACCTGGGGTTGGTGCTGATCTCGGTCAACCGCGCCGAGCCTGGCCCAGAATGAGGTCCAGGCGCCCGATGGATGAGTGATAAGAGAAGGAGATGATGAAATGTCAGTAGCCAGTTCACACCAAACAAGAAAGAAGAATCAGCCCTCAGGATGGCAACGCCGCTTGTTCTTCGTGGACAATATCCGGGTCTTGCTCACTATCCTGGTATTGCTGTTCCATCTGATGATCATCTACGCTGGGACCGGGTCATGGTACTATACCGAAGGCCGGGAGGATTTCATCACCGGCGCGCTCGGCGCCTGGTTCCTTACGGTGAACCAGGCCTACTTCATGGGCCTATTTCTGCTCATCTCGGCCTACTTTGTGCCGGGCTCCTACGATCGCAAGGGGGCTGGTCGCTTCCTGAAGGACCGTCTGATCCGCCTATGGATTCCTCTGGCACTCTATAGCTGGATCATCCGTCCCGTGCTGGTGTATGTAGACCCGGTCAGGTGGCAGGGCCCGCGCCCGCCCTTCTGGGACTATTTTCCCGGCCGGTATTTCCAGCACAACGCGCTGATCGGTGCCGGGCCGCTGTGGTTCATTGAGACCCTGCTCATCTTCTCGCTCCTGTACGTGCTGTGGCGGCTCCTGGCCCGGCCTCGCCCGGCAGAGCCGGCCGTGGAGACCCGGTTTCCCGGCAGCGGTTCCATTGCCCTCTTTGCTCTGCTCCTGGGGGTAGCTGGCTTCCTAGTGCGTCTGTGGCGTCCCATAATGTGGAGCTTTGAGCCATTGAACCTGCAGTTCCCCTTCTTTGCCCAGTACATCGCGCTATTTGTCGTCGGGCTGATCGCCTACCGGCGCAACTGGCTCCTGGGCCTGCCCGAGACTACGGGCCGCCTCTGGCTGGTGGTTGCTGTCGTCATGATCCTCCTGTTCTGGCCCTTGATGCTGGGCGGCGACGCAGTTACGGCGGGTTTGGCCGCCTTTCTCGGTGGTTGGCACTGGCAAGCCCTCGCTTACGCTCTCTGGGAGTCTTTTCTCTGCCTCGGCATGTGCATCGGCCTGATCTACCTCTTCCGCCGCTACGCCAATCGTCAGGGAAGGCTGGCAGCATTCCTCTCACCTAACGCCTACACCGCCTATCTCATCCATGGCCCGGTGATTACCGCCCTTGCCTACGCGGCGCGGGATGTTGCGCTTTACCCGTTGCTGAAATGGGGCCTGGTGGCGCTGGTGGCTATCCCACTGTGTTTTGGGCTCAGCAGCCTGATCCGCAAACTGCCATACACGGATCAGGTCTTATGAATGCTAACAACTCGCTGAAGCTGACCCGGCTGGCGTGCGGAAAGGCTATGATGCCTTGCCTGACCGAGAGTTTCGTGGCCGGGTGACCGAGATCGCTCCTATGGCCGAGGAGCGACACGGCGACATCGTCTACAAGGTGGCCATTGACCTGGAAGAAGGGCTGGAGGCGGGTTTGCACTGGGGTATGACTGCCTACGTGGACATCCTGGTAGGAGGATGAAGCGAGAGCAGCCACCCAGCTAGCAAAAAGTGGGCCGCATTGAGCCCGATCTGGACGAGGTTCTCGGGCAGCTAATTTACCTAGTCACCTGACCAGGTCAAAGACTAGCCACCTGACCAGGTCAAAAACTCCCCAGATGGCTGATGCGTCTGGGGAGTTTCTATTGTATACTGAGGCGGAAATGAGATAGCATTCTACCAAAACCCGAAAGGAGGCCCATAAGATGTGGTTCAATTCATTCCTGGAACAACGGCTGAGAGAAGAGCGCGTGAAGGACGCGCTGCGCAATGCTGAACAGGCTCGGCTGATCCGGGTGGCCAAAGG
>JBGVTF010000416.1:0-6954 GCA_041862415.1 Anaerolineae bacterium
CCACGTATCTCGTCCCGCTGGTGGGGTCTATAGCCAGAGCTTCAACGTCGTTACCCAGGGCTTCGCCTCCAGCGGGGCCCCAGAGCCGTTCCCACGTCTCGCCCCCGTCAGTGCTTCGGTATACCGCCGAGCCTGTCACGGGGCTGGCACGCAAGCCAGCGTATATCACCCGTTTGTCGCCAGGATCCCAGGCCAGAGCTGCAACTTGCTGGTCTTGCGGCAGGCCGCGACGGATCATATTCCAGGTGCCTCCTCCATCGGTGCTTTGCAGCACTCCAGCCCAGACGGCAATAAAGACCCTCCTCGGATTGGCCGGGTCAATGAGGATGTCCTGTCCGCTGCCGTTGATAGCCACCATGGTCCAAGAGAGACCACCGTCGGTGCTCCTGTAAATCCCTTTACCCTTGATCGTAGCATAGACCCACTGACCATCAGACGGAGCGATGGCCACGTCCAAAACGTCTCCACGCTCCGGCAAGCCACTGACGGCAGCAGGCGTGAGAGTATCCACCGGCGTCAAGCTGGCGGTAGGAGAGAGGGTGGGCATTGTGGCGGAAGTGGCTGTCGGCACGGGTGTGGGAGTGTCCATCGGCCTGGACGTGGGGGTATCGGCTGGCGTAGTGAGAGTCGGAGTAGCAGCCAGGGCCGTTTCTGTCGTCCTCATTCTCTCCACTACTCTGGTTTCAAGCTGGCCAACGAACTCTCTCAGATGGCCCGCTGATATAAGCACTCCCATCAGGAGAGCAGCCAGCCCAATCCCCCACAAGAGCTTTCTGCGCCCGATGGGTATCTTAACCCTTTCCCTCTTCCACTGTTCAACCGTTCCAGCCAGCTCTCTTTTGACCCAGCCTATCCTTTTCTGGTCCCTCAACCACAGTCTGAAGACATCGACATTAAAGGAGTAGGGTGCCTGGAAACTGATGATCTCTCTCGATGAAAGGTTCACCATGGCTTTCGCCACCTGGTGAGCCGAAATCGGTGCCTTTCTTCGCCTCAGAGTGGTCAGAAGCTCCTCCTTGGCGATGGCCTGTCCTCTCTCTCCGCCCGCCTGAGCCAAGGCGGCCAGCACGAACTTTTCTTCGGGTGTCGAATTGTCCCAGAGGAGCTGGAAATCGGCCCCAGCTCGCTCGACGACTTCGGGGAGGACGGCCTCAACGTCGGTCAGGGTTACTGCACTGGTGTTCACCCGCTGGCAATAAGCGAAGAGACTATGGCAGAGGAGTTGAACGTAATAGGGATGGCCAGATGTGAAGGACAGGATGCGCTCGACGGCTTCGGGGTCATAAGTCAATAGCCCCTGGACGGGTTGAACAACAAGTTGGACGGCTTCGTCCCGATTCAGGAATCCGACTTTTTTTTGTATGCCAGCCGTTGACAGGGGAGGGGGCTCTTGACTTTCGATAGAGAGAATGAAGCCCAGCCTGGCGTACTGGTGGGTTAGGTTGAGAAAATACTCGAAAGCATCGCCTTCCCAAGGACCCGGCTGGGCTTTCTCCCGAATCAACTGGGCTTCATCGAACATCAAAATGAGATACCTGTCGCCAAGGACCTCTTCGATCCCGGTCAGAAAGTCATGACCGAAGGCGTGCTGAGGATCGGCAAGGAACTGATCCCGGGATGGCAGTTCGACTTTGATGTCTCTGTCCCTTTGCAGAGCCTGTTGAATAGCGGAAGCTACTTCCCACAGAAAGCCCTCAGGGCTATCGGAAGGGACACTTTGGAGGTCAATGAGGACAGAGATGTACTGCTCACTCAGCCGGTGGTCAATCTGATGGAGGACCGAGGTCTTTCCAATCCGGCGCTGGCCGTACAGGATAATAAAGTTGTCCTGCTCCTGGTCAATGAGGGCCTCCTTGATGGAACGGAAGATGTCGTCGCGGCCAAAGAACAACTCTCCGGCCATGATCGGGCTATCGAAAACGTAGGGATTAGTGGAGTCTCTGTCCATGGCGGACCTCCGGAAGCGCTGAGAGGCTAGAGAAAAAGCCCTCCTCCCAGGGATAGACAGGGCTTTTCTCTCCACTTCGTGGGTAGCTTTTCTGCTGCGGACTATGTACCACTGTCAGCAACTATCGTCCTTCACTCGGCTGAGACAGCGCAGCGGAAACCGACGTTAGTAAAAAACAGAAAGTCACCGTCAAGACGTGCTGTGCAACAGGCGACCGTCGAGTCATTTAACCACGAGGCCCCACGCAGGACTCGCCAGCCGCTGGCTTGCAGGCTTTCCCGCCCATCGTTGGGATCGTACGGATAGGGCTTATAGAGGCTGCTGGTCCACTCCCAGACGTTGCCCACTGGATCTCCCATTCCCTCGGGACTGTCACCCTCGGGCGAATACATGCCGACTGGCGTCGGGCCGCCGATGCCCGTCTCCTTGATATTACAGCGCCCCTCGATGAACTCGTTTCCCCAGGGCCAACGCCGCCCGTCGGTGCCCCGAGCTGCCCTCTCCCATTCCGCTTCGGTGGGCAGTCGCTTACCAGCCCAGGAGGCGTAAGCCATGGCGTCTTCCCACGTGACCAGAACCACCGGCTGAGAGCCTTTTCCTTCGGGGTAGGTCCGTTTCTCTAGATCCCAGTTGTAGGCACGACAGTCGGTCCAGGAGACGTCATAGTTGGGAACCGGATGCCCCGTTTCGTCCAGGAAGCGCTTGTACTCCTCGTTGGTCACCGGGTAGCGGTCAATGTAGAAAGGTGCCACGTCAACCTCATGTGCGGGCCTCTGATTGTCACTGCCCTCATCACTGCCCATGAGGAACGTTCCCCCTGGGATGTAAATCATCTCCTTGCCATCCTTTTCCCAAATGATGCGAGCCGCTTTTTCCTCTGGGACAGGCATTGTTCACCTCCATGTAGCCGCGTTGTATGATTCCTTGGTGATAAAGTTCTAGAGGCCCTTGACTTCGACCTCATAGGCAAGAACACAGCCGCCGAGCCAGATGTGGTCGCCCGGAGCCAACTTGATAATTTGACCCAATAAAACGGGCGCCCCATTGATTTTGGTCCCATTAGAACTGCCAAGGTCTTCGAGAGAATGTGTGCGCCCCTGGCATATGATCTTGACATGGCGCCGGGCGACCCTCCCGCCTATCTCGCCTTCATCACGCAGGTCAATGTCGGGTACGAAGCCGAGCGTCGAGTCAAAACGTCCAATAATCAGTTCGCCCTGGTCTGGCAGATCAATGCGTCGGCCGGAGGGCGTAACGAGAAGATAGAACCGGGCCTTAATATGAGGCGGCGGATTGATAAGCCACTTGGGAGTGGAGCCATAGGCAAACAAGCAGTGACCCAGCACGATGCGGTCGCCCTGACGGAGTCTTTGCTTCTGACCGAGTTCCAGGAACTGGGCATTTACCCTGGTACCGTTGGTGCTCCCCATGTCTTCTATGTAGTGCACGTTGCCATCAGCGTAGATCTTGGCATGACGCCGCGAGATAGTTAGCTGGCCTTGATCTTCGTAGGTCAGGTCAATATCCGGGAAAAAATCAACTCTCGGATCGGGACGGCCGAGAACGATCTCCCCGTCAGTTGGCAAGGCAATGCGGCGCTTGGTCGGTTCTAGTGTCAAAAAGGAGAAAAGCTCAGCCTCTGGTTCCTCTCGCCGCTCAGGAACCTTCTCCGTAACCGGCGGAGGTGGTGGTTTCACACCCACCCGATCTACCTCACGGACCCCAGGCCGGATAGTTTCAACCGGCTCTTTGGTGACGCTTACCGGAACAGACTCAGTAGTATCGGGAGCTATCGCCTCTTCTTCTGGCTCCTCTGCCTCCTCTTCGATTCTGGCCAGGCGCAGACGTCGGGCAAGGGCAGACTCGCGATAGGCCTTTGCTTCCTGCTCTTCCCGGACGCGGAGACAGTTGATCTGCAAGATCCTCCACATCTCTTCGGTATCAGTGCGGGCTTCAAAGGCTCGCCTGAGCATTGCCCTCGAACTGGGAGAGGTATGGCTTTGAGCGATGCAGCGGTCCCGGGTGGCTTTTGGACACTGCCGGCAAATATACATCGGTTCGGCCTTTCCTGCTCAGAAAACAAAGAGGAAGTTATCTCCAGTATATCATCATTTGGGCACCTTGTCAATGGGAACTTTTTACCCCCTTCCAACGTCTAGTAGTTGAATTCGGCCGTACTCCCCGGCTTTTGCCGGGCAAGCTTACATTGAAAGGGAGGTCATTGGCATGAAAGCGCAAACCCCGTATACAATGGCTATCGTCATAGTACTATTGCTGGCTACAGTCGGTCCAGTCTACGCTGACGGCATCATTATCCCCGAACCGCCGAGACCATGCCCTGGCTGTCCGCCACCACCGCCCATCACCAAGATTCCTAATCTGGCCATCAAGTATCACCGGGTGAAGGTGACCATTGAGGATCAGGTGGCTACCACTCATGTGGATCAGGTCTTTGTCAACGAGTCGCCCTGGGAACTGGAAGGGACTTACATCTTCCCCCTGCCCGAGGAGGCGGCTATCTCCGAGTTCGCTATGTATGTGGATGGTCAGAGAGTAGAGGCCCGGGTGTTGGAGAAGGACGAGGCGCGCCAGATCTACGAGGACATCGTGCGGCAGAGGCGCGATCCAGCCCTGCTGGAATACGTGGGACGCAACGCTTTCCAGGCCCGCGTCTACCCCATCCCCGCCCACGGCGAGAAGAGGATCGAACTTGAATACAGTGAGGCCCTGTCAATGGACCAGGGCCTGGTCAAATACCTCTATCCTCTCAACACCGAAAAGTTCTCCTCCAGGCCCATCGAGGACGTCTCAGTCAGCATCGAGTTGCACTCCAAGGAGGCCATCAAGGCCATCTACTCCCCCAGCCATGACATCGCTGTGGACCGCGAAGGCGACTATTCCGCCCGCGTCGGCTACGAAGATTACGATGTCAAGCCCGACCGTGATTTCGAGCTCTACTACAGCATTTCCGAAAAGGACTTTGGGCTGAACCTGGTCAGTTATCGCGAGAGAGGCGAAGATGGTTTCTTCCTCCTGCTGGTCGCCCCCAGGCTGGAAGTGGACGAGCGGGAAGTGATCGCCAAGGACGTCATTTTTGTCCTGGACACCTCGGGCAGCATGAGGGGCGAGAAGCTGGAACAGGCCAAGGACGCCCTGGAGTTCGTGCTGGATGAACTCAACGATGAAGACCGCTTCAACATCGTCACCTTCAGCACCGGGGTGCGCCAGTACGATGACCGCTTGCGGCCGGCCGACGAGCGCAAAGAGGCCCGGCGCTTCGTGCGCAATCTGACCGCCTCCGGCGGCACTGACATCAACCGCGCCCTGCTGGAGGCCCTCGACCAGGTTGACGAGGAACGGCCTACCATCATTATATTTCTGACGGATGGCCTGGCCACCGAAGGAGAAATGGAGACCGACCGCATTCTGGACAACGTTGACGATGCCGCCGCCGAAAACGTCCGCATTTTTGCCTTCGGAGTGGGCGATGACGTTAACACCATCCTGCTGGACACCATGGCCGAGGCCCACCGTGGGGCCAGCGCCTACGTGCGGCCCGGCGAGGACATTGACGAGGAGGTCTCGGCCTTCTACGCCAAGGTCAGCACCCCACTCCTTTCGGACATCGAGTTGGACTTTGGCGACATCCGTGTCGAGGATACCTATCCTTATCCCCTGCCCGACCTTTTCGCCGGCACCCAACTGGCGCTGGTGGGCCGCTATCGGGAAGGCGGCGACACCACCATCACCCTGGAAGGAGAAGTCAACGACCGCCTGCAGAGCTTTGAGTACGAGGACGTCCACTTCCGCGACAGAGGCGGCGATGAGTTCATCCCTCGCCTGTGGGCCACGCGCAAGATCGGCTATCTCCTGAGCCAGATCCGCTTGCACGGCGAGAACCGCGAGTTGGTGGACGAGATTGTGGACCTGTCGGTGCGCTACGGCATCATCACCCCCTATACCTCCTTCCTGGTGGACGAGACCGAGGACGTCCTGAGTGAAGAGGGACGGGAGCGGGTGGCCGAGCAGAAATACCAGGCCATGGCCACTGCTACTCCAGCGCCAGCCTACGGAGCGGGAGCCGTGGACAAAAGCGAGGCCGAGGCGGGCCTGCGCGACTCTCAGGCCGTGCCGATGGCCCCGGCGGCTATACCCTCTGGTGGGGACCGTGGTGGGGGAGGAGAAATGGTGCCGGTCAGAGAGGTGGTCAAGTATGTAGGCGACAAGACCTTCGTGCTTCAGGAGGACGTCTGGATTGATACGGCCTATGACGTGGACAAGATGACCACTACCGAGATCAGCTTCGGCAGTGACAACTACTTCGAACTCTTGACTGCCCGGCCTGAATGGGGCAAGTACTTTGCTCTGGGCACCCACGTCATCGTGGTTCTGGACGGCACGGCCTACGAGGTGGTAGAAGGCGACGCGCCAGAGGTGGAGGTACCGCCTACCACGGAACCCACGCCGCCCCAGCCCGTCTCAGTCTCAACCCCTACCGCCGCCTCAGCGGACCAGCCGCCCCCCTCGCCTACGGCTTCCCCCGCTTCGTCACCTCGGCGGGGTGGGCTCTGCGGCGGAGCCAGCGCCGCCTTGCTGTTACCTCTGGCCGGATTGGTGAGCGCCCGGCGAAGGCAATAAGCTGAGATTCGCTCCCTGAAGAACGCAGAAGCCCGGCTCGTGGCAAGCCGGGCTTCTGTCTTGTGTTCAAACGGGCTGCATCAGGTCCCATGGACAAAGATGCCGTTCTTGTTCAGAAGCTCCACGATGGCATCAATGGCAATGTCGAGCACTGCCTGCAGCGCAGTTTTTTCGAACATGGCGGGCAGAAATGGGATGTCAATCTGGTACTGGTCGTAGACAGCCAGGATGCAATCAATGGCGCAGGCCTTCTTCTCCGGCCCGCTGTCCAGTCCTTCCATGGCCTCCACAGCTTTGATGGCATCCTCAACCACAGAGAAAAACGTCGTCCAGGAAAACTCTTTGACTAATTGCTCCATCGTCGGAGC
>JBGVTF010000417.1:0-3986 GCA_041862415.1 Anaerolineae bacterium
ATTACCATGGCTAAAGTATCTTGTTTCTGAGGTGCCCTAACGCTCCAGCTCCTCGATTTCCTTTGCGCTCAGTGCCACGTTGTAAAAACGAACGTCATCAATCAAGCCGGAGAAGAAACTGCCTGCACTAAGGTCCTTATCAGCGCCAAAGCGCAGACTACCCGCCGACAGAAGTCCGGCCACAACAGTCTCATCCTTGGCAACCTCAGCTCCATCCACATACAGGCGCCTGCAAAAGTCATCGAAATCATAAACCACTCCGACATGATGCCATTGGCCATCAGTGATTACCGTTTCAGACTCTAATGGGCCGTACGGCGCATCCATCAGCCTCGTGATTAGTTTGCCGTCCGATGAATCCGTGCCGAGCCATGTGCTCCCCGGCTGAGCGGTTCGGCCGACAATATAATTCATCTGAGATATAATCACCTGCCCCGGCGCGCCGCCTTTGACCCAGGCAAACACACTGAACGATAAAACCGAAGAGTCCAGCGCAAAGGTCGTGCGGACATAGTCATTGGTGCCATCTAACTGAAGCGCGCCATCTATCTTACCCGCGGCCGGCTGCCAGAGCGGCTGACCATAAAGCGTGCCATCTTTGTCGCCGATGCTGTTGTTGGCGATGGTTCCTTCTGTCTCATCCAGCTTCCAGTGCGCGACCAGGCGAAAATCTGCAAGCCAGTTTTCAGCTAAAACCGCTAAGTATTCATAATCCACTCTTCGGTTGACAAAAGGTGATTGGTCCTGGTGCCAGTATTGAGCCAACATGGAAAAATCTTTGAAGTTGACTATCTCATCTCCGTTAAGGTCAACGACGAGAGGATTTGGATCATATTCTTCCACCGTGGCGAGGCCCGAGGCGGGGTACCAGTCCCGTGCCCCGCCAATAGCATAGATACTGGCATTCACGACGGCGGTGGAAAGGCCGAGCCTTGCCGTGAGCATATCGGGCTCGGTGGTCCAGGCATCGGCGGCGGGATCGTATTCTTCAACCGTTGAGAATGGCGCCGCGCCATAGACTCCGCCTCCCACGGCATATATCTTGCCGCCCACCGCACTCAGAGAAAGGAAACTCCTTGCCGTTGGCATACTGGCCTTCCTCGTCCAGGTATCCGTCGCCGGATCATACACTTCCACCGTCGAGACGGGCGGACTGTGAAGACCTCCTGGTACACCTCCCACGACGTAGATTTTCCCGTCCACTACGGCGGCCCCAGCCCCAGCTCTTGAGGTCGGTATGTCGGTCTTCTTTGTCCAGGTATCCGTCGCAGGATCATACTCCTCCACGAGGCGAGTATCCCAATTGGGGTCAGGAGGCTGTACTGCTATGATACCACCGAAGGCATATATCTTACCGTTCACCGCGCTGGCGCAAAGGAACGTCCTTCTCGTTGGCATGTCAGCTTTTCGCGTCCAGGTATCCGTCGCCGGGTCATACTCTTCCACAGTGGCACCTGATACTCCTGCACTCAGGTCACCGCCGATGACATAGATCTTGCCATTTACGACAGCGGCCGCAAGCCCGTTTCTTGCGGTGGGCATATCCGCCTTCCGTGTCCAGGTGTCCGTGGCCGGATCATACACTTCCACGGTCGAGAGGTAGGGTCCGGTGATAAATCGTCCACCGCCGATGGCATAGATCTTCCCATCCACGACGCCGGTAGAAGGACAGAGCCTCGCCGTTGGCATATCGGCTTTTCTCGTCCACGTGCCCTCAACTGCTGAACTCATATTAGCAACGCCAAAGAGCACAGCTACCACCAAGACTGTGTAAATACGTATCGCATTCATTTTTGACATCCTTCCTGGCTTGCGGTAAAATTATCCTCTCTCCTCGCGGGCAAACCAACCGCTGGGAGAAGGTCCGGGCTGGTGAGGATGACGGCCAAGTCAATCAACTCGCCAGCCCTTATAATTTCACAGTTCAGGTCACTTTGTATTGTTCTTCTTTCCGTTAACGGGTCCCAGATAGCGGTCCAGCCAGGCGAGGACATCCCGACGAATCTGCTGGCCGAACAATCCTTCGAGCACACCATGACCGCCGGGGTAGAGTTTACGGGTGGTTTGTTCATTGCTCTGGTGCAGGAGTTCGTACATCGGCTGCACGCTGGCCATCAACGGGATGAGGGCATCTTCGCTGCCGTTGACCATCAGGACCGGCGTTTTGACCCGCTGGGCATAAAGGGCAATATCGAAATACCGGGGCATCTTGATGGGAACAAGACCTCCAATGGCAAACACACCGGTCTTGATGCGGTTCTCGACGGCCAGCATCACGGGTCCGAGGATTGCGCCATGGGAGACTCCGTAATAGGCGATACGCGCGCTGTCGATGTCGCGTCGGGTCTCGAGGAAATCGATGCACCGGCCCAAATCCTTGGTTGTCAAAACCATCCAGTCCCGGTAGGCCCAAGGCGTCTCGACGACACTGGCAAAGGTCCAGACCCGGCCGCGAGCTGCCGGTCGTTCATAGGTTCCGTAGTAGATGGGAACGAGCAGCGCCCGGCCACTGTTGATGATGTATTCCGTGAAGGAACCATAGGGCAGGCCCGTGAAGGCATTGACATAGACAGCATCCACGCCCGGAAAGAAAATGACCGTCTGATAGGGCGGTTTTCCCGTTTTCGGCAGAAACAGATAGGCGATAACGCGATCTCCGCCGTAAGCGGCGTCGAAGCTGATCTTTTCTTTGCGCCAGAAGAGCGAACTGTCGTCGATGCTTGCGACCCTGGCATTCAAAGGCCTGGCATCGTACTGATAGAGGGATTTCAGGGCCTGAAACTCATCGTCTGAAAGAGGGGACAACTTGGAAACATCCCGCCATGCGGGCAGGGGCAAAGGATCGAACAGCCCGGTGGGAGCAGCGGTTTCCCCGGGCGGAAACTGGGCGCAGCGGAAACCGTTCTCGGGCGAGCGGTTCCAGGGTGAACGCGAACCCTTTTCCGTGAAAACATAGGTGGGCTCGTCCCAGCTTCCGCCGAGGATATACCGGGCTTCCCCGGAATCGTCAGTGGTGTTCAAACACCACTCCCTGACGTTGCCGGCCATATCGTACAGTCCTGTGTGGCCCATCCCGAGGTAACGCCCAACGGGAGCCAGACCTCGTTTCTCCGAGCCGAGATTGCTCAGCGGGACTACCACTTGAGATTCACCCAGGCAGGCGGCATGTTCCCAATGATGGACTGTCGGCAGGCTCTTGCCGGCGAACCTAGTGTAAGCAACGGCCTCGAACCAACTGACCCCGCAAACTGGATATTTCTCCTGTCTCTTTGGGTAGGTTCCTCCCTGCCAGGTCGCCGGGCCCGGTTGGCCCGTTTGATCGCGGAACTCGTGCATGGCCTCGGCCCACGAGAGTTCACGGCCGTCCTTGACAAAGCGGAGTTCCTTCCAGTGCTGGGGATCCTGGTATCCACCCTGGTCGACAAACCGCTTGAACAGCTCATTCGTCACCTCGTACTGATCCACTAGAAACGCCGGCACGGAGATGGCCACCATCCCAGTGTAGTCACTGGTAGGGATGAAATTTGTCCCCGCGCCAATCCACACCATGCCTTCCGCCTCGCTCGCCTTCCGCAGCTGGACATGCACGGCACCTTCAAAGAGGTCTCGGTCACCGACGGATTCATGGTCCGCAAAGCCTTGCACGCATTCGTGGTCCGCAAAGCCTTCCTTTTCGAAGCGCCACCGATACATGCACCGCGCCAGGGTGACCTTCTCCAGGGGCGTGCGTCCCAGGCGCCGCCAGGGTTGATTGGTTGCGGTGTATTCCCGGCACCAGACCTCGGCGCCCGCAGGAGTGGTGGTGATCGAGTAGTCGATGCAGATACGGGGCCATAAATCCCTGAGAGCGGGATCCTGGGGAAGGTAGGCTTTGATCCTTTGGGCCAGATCGAAAGCCGCTTGGTTATGCCCCTCTTTGACCAGTTGAAGCACCCGCGGCAACGCCTCACCCTTGGCCCATTGCAGGTTCGAGGCCCGCCGATACA
>JBGVTF010000418.1:0-7060 GCA_041862415.1 Anaerolineae bacterium
GCGACGGCGGAGTATATGGCCGACGAGGCAGGCCGTCCCGAGCCACCCATGGTGGAGATGTACGAAGCCCTGGCGCGGGGAGGGGTGGGGCTGATCATCACCGGCCACGCCTTCGTCCACCGCAACGGGCGCCGCCACCTGAAGATGACCGGCGTGCACGACGACGCTCTCATTCCATCGCTGGAGGCTCTGACCAAGGCCGTGCACGACCAGGGCGGGAAGGTGGTCATGCAGATCAATCACGGTGGGCGGCGGTGCGCCGAGGATGCGATCGTCGGAGAGCCGCTGGCTCCTTCGCCGGTGCCGCAGACCAGGGGTGGCCCCCGTCCGCGGGAGATGAGCGAGGCACAGATTCGGGAGGTGATCGGGGCCTATGGTCAGGCCGCCGGGCGGGCCAGGGCGGCGGGCTTTGACGGGGTGCAGCTTCACGGGGCGCACGGCTACCTGATCAATCAGTTCAACTCACCGGCCGCCAACTGGCGGAAGGATAGTTGGGGCGGTAGCGTGGCCCGCCGGGTGCGCTTCCTGGAGGAGGTGGCGGCAGCGGTGCGCGACGAAGTGGGCGGCGATTATCCGCTACTCATCAAGCTGGGCATCCAGGATTTTGTGCGGGACGGGTTGACGCTGGACGATGGGGTGGAGATCGTACGCCACCTGGCCGATTGGGGGATTGATGCTGTGGAGATCAGTGGGGGGCTGGGCGGGCAGAACGTACGCAAGGACATCCTGCACCCGGATGAAGAGGCCTATTTCCTGCCCCAGGCTCGCAAGGCGCGGGAGGCGACCGACCTGCCGTTGATCCTGGTTGGGGGCTTCCGGAGCAAGTCGGTGATGGAGCGCATCCTAGAGGAAGGGACGGCCGATTTCATCTCGCTGTGCCGGCCACTCATCCGCGAGCCCGACTTGCCCCGGCGCTTGCAGGAGGGTCAGGACAAAGCCTCCTGTATTTCGTGCAACCGTTGCTGGCCGCCGCCAGGGGAGTACGGGGTGAAGTGCCGGGCGGAGGAGTGAGCCGGGGTCATCATAGATGCCGGCATGGTTCACAGGTCGGACGAAGATTGTCAGGCTCGCGGTGGATCTGTAATCCACCGCATGGTAGAACAACGTCCTGTTACGCCGGAGTAACTACTCAGGCCAGCGAAGTTCAGCATCCTGAGTAGCACGGAACGCAGTGAAGTGCGTATCGAAGGGTGCGGGTTTGCCCAGACTCATCGCGTTCGCCGCACCCTTCGATACGATTTCCGCTCCGCTCCAATCACTCAGGATGCTACCTCTGATAGTTACGCGCCGGATTACAAATCCGGCGAGAGCAGAGAGGTGCCTAATCGGCCCGCTCGGTGAGCCGACGGGCAACGAGCAGACCCAGAGCCAGGCAGACAGAGGCAGTCACCCCAAACGTCGGCCGGATGCCTATGGCGTCGGCCAGCAAACCGCTCAACCATGGGCCGCCAAACATGCCGACGGCGTACACGGCCTGGTGCAGGCCCATGGCCGTGGCGCGCTCGGCGTCCGCCACCTGCTGGATGCTCATGCCCATCAGCATGGGATAACCGATGCCCTGACCCAGCCCAATACAGAACTGCGAGGCAAAAAGCAGCGGCAGCGAGGGGGCAAGCGCTGCTCCCCCGATCCCTGTGGATAGCAGCACGAAGCTGAGATATACCAGGCGCCGGGCACCGATGCGGGTGCCGAGGGCCGTCGCCACCAGGTTGCCGAGCGTGACCACGCCGATGCTCATGCTGACCAGCGCGCTTTGGGTGACATCCGTGGCGCCCAGTTGCCTGGCCAGAATAGGCAGGAAGCTAAAGGTGGCAGCCCAGTTGGCGTATTGGTTGACGGCGTTGAGCAGAGAGGGAAGCAGCACGTCCCGCCGGGTGATCAGACTGCCAATGGCCCCCACTGAAGGCTGCTGTGGCGGGCGACGTCCCTCCCGGGCGGGCAGCACGATGAGAATGGCCAGCGCCGCAGCGCCGGCCGCCAGGAAAAAGGCCAGGGGGTAGCCGCCCAGCTCGTTGAGCGAACCCGTGACGCCCGTGGCCAGCACGCGTCCCACGGAGCCGACCAGGCTGAGCATGGTGCTGGCCCGGACTGCCTCGTGGGGTGGAAACAGGCTGCTGAAGACCACGATCAGCGGTACCCAGGTGCCGGCCGCCAGCCCGGTGATGGCCCGGCCGACGATCAACCCGTTCACACCCTCGGCGGTGCCCATGGTCCAGGCACCCAGCCCGGCCAGGGCGAAGCCGACGACGATGAACGGCTTGCGCCATCCCAGCCAATCGGCGGCGATGCCCAACGGCAGCCGTATGATGGCCTGCCATAGCCCATACATGGAGAGGACGACGCCCACCAGCGCCAGGTTGTCACTTTTGCTCTGGGCGTAGGTAGGCAGGGTGGGCACATACAGATAGAGGGCCATCCAGTACAGGAAGACGGCCATAACGTACAGGGTGATCACCAGCCGTCGGCTGCCGGCGCCAGCCCTGGGAGAGGGAGATGGGCGCACTGTGGGAGACTGGTTCATACCGATGGAACTCCTTCGAAGTAACAAACCTGTTGACTTGGGTCCTTGCAGTGTGGTATAATGTCATTGAAACCAATGGCTTTTGTCTTTGGCACTGCATCGCAGGCGCAATCTGAGGCGCGAGAGTCGTCATGCCTTGTGAACGACCGACCTTTTCCGAGCACCTGCACGGACAGGTCGGCCTGCGTTCTTCAGGCGTGCAACGGTCTGCGCAGGCCCGCATCAAGAAGAGGGTGGGGGAAAAACTGAAGGGAAAGGAGAGTACAGATGGCCACCTATATTTTGCTGAGCAACCTTACGGATGAGGGAGCAGAGACCATCAAGAAAAACCCGGCCCGCATCAAGGAAGTGAACAAGGAAATCGAGGCCATGGGGGTCACGGTCAAGGACCAATACGCCACGCTGGGCCCCTTTGACTTTGTGAACATCGTTGAGGCCCCCGATAACCAGACCATCGCCCGGGTCTCGGCGGAACTGTCTGCCCGAGGCAGCGTCAGGATCCAGACCTTGGCTGCCATCCCCATTGATGACTTTATCGCCACTTTCAAGGGGTAGCTGGCGAATCGGCCCCGGCGGCGTGTCACGCCCCCACCCTCACCCGCCGGGGTTCCACGTCTTATGAAGGCAACGCACGGGCTGAATAATAAGATGACACCAGGGCTCGCGCAGCGAAGCCTGGGGAGCTTAAGCGCAAAGGAGTCTATGATTTGTCAAAATACATTATCCTGTTGGGCGCACCAGGCGCAGGCAAAGGCACGCAAGCGACCATGCTGACCGAGGCCCTGGGTGTCCCGCACGTCGCCAGCGGCGACCTTTTCCGCTCGGCGATCCAAAGGAAAACGCATCTGGGGCTGGAGGCCAAGAAGTACATGGACCAGGGGCTGCTGGTGCCCGACGAGGTGACCATTGCCATGGTCCGCGAGCGCCTGGCCCTGCCGGACTGCCAGGAGGGTGTCATCCTCGACGGCTTCCCCCGTACCCTGGAGCAGGCCAAGGCCCTGGATGCAGCGCTGGCTGATGAGGGCCGGTCCATAGACCAGGTACTTTACATCAAGGTGCCCAACGAGGAACTGGTGGCCCGCCTGAGCGGACGCTGGATCTGCGGCGATTGCCAGGCCGTCTACCATGCCATCACCAATCCACCCAAGCAAGCCGGTCGCTGTGACGCCTGCGGGGGTGAACTCTACCAGCGCTCGGATGATAAGCCGGAGACAGTTCGCCGCCGGCTGGAGGTTTACTTTGAACAGACCGCGCCGCTCATCGAGTACTATACCGAAAGAGAGGTGCTGACCGAGGTCAACGGAGATCAAAGCATCGCCGCAGTGCAGGCTGCTTTGATCGAAGCGCTCCAGGATTAGAGCCAATACGGTTCATCAGGAAGTTTGAAGGCCTTCCAAAAGGCCAGAGGATTGTACCAGAAAAGCCCCTTTTTCACAAGACAGAGGGCCTGGCAGCAGGCACAAGGGAAGCAGCCCTTGCCCTAAATTCCAACTTGTGGTAAACTATCGGAAATTCAAGGGGGACATTGAGGAGGAACGTGATGGAGAAGAAAAAGGGACGGGTTTTCAGCGGAGCCAGGCCCACCGGACGGCAGCATCTCGGCAATTACCTGGGTGCCATCCGAAACTATGTAGCCCTTCAAGACGACTACGAGTGTGTCTACTGTGTGGTAGATTTGCACGCCCTGACGAGTCTCACTGACACGGCATTTCTAAAGGGGCACACTTATGATATGGTGCTCGATTGGCTGGCGGCCGGCATGGATCCGAAACGTGCTATTGTCTTTGTCCAATCCAACGTCCCTCAGGTGACGGAATTGCACACCATCCTGTCCATGGTGACCCCCCTCGGCTTGCTGACCCGGCTGCCCACTTTCAAAGAAAAAGTGCGCCAGCAGCCCGACAACGTCAACTACGGTCTGGTGGGTTATCCAGTGCTCATGGCGGCCGACATCACCCTCTACAAGGCTGACACCGTGCCCGTAGGCGTGGACCAGGCCCCTCATCTGGAGTTCACCCGCGAGATCGTGCGCCGTTTCAATTATCATTTCGGACCGACCCTCATCGAGCCCCAGATCAAGCTGACCGACTTTCCGAAAGTCCTGGGCACCGATGGTGTCAACAAGATGAGCAAGACCTTGGACAACCACATCGAGCTGGCGTCATCGCCTGAAGAGATCGTGGAACGGGTCATGACCATGGTCACCGACCCGGCCCGCCGTTACCGCACCGATCCGGGCCATCCCGAGATATGCAACGTCTTTACTTTGCACCAACACTTTGCTCCTGACGATGCGCCTCAGATCGAGGCCGACTGCCGCCAGGCGACCATCGGCTGTGTGGAGCACAAAAGGTGGTTTGCCAAGGACCTGGCCGATTACCTGGCCCCCTTCCGGGCGCGGCGTGCCGAATTCGCCGCTGACGCCAACTACGTGTGGGAGGTCCTGGCCGATGGGGCCGAGCGGGCCCAGGCCATCGCCAAAGTGACCATCGGTGAGGTGAAGGAAAGGGTGGGCCTACCGTAAGACCCGGGTCAAGAGCGAGGAGAAATCACGGGAATCGCTGTTGTGGAGGAAGTAAGGAAGAAGTAATACCGGTTCGCGCCAAGAACGTACAAAAGGGCCTATGTGTGGATAGGCCCTTTTGCATGTAGGATATTTCTTCTGTTATATCAGCTTGCTCAAATCTGCTGCCGCACGCTTCATATCCAAAAATAGCATACCCAGCTTGGCGTCTTTGCGGGCCAACACGGTCAGCACAGCCTCTTCGCCCACGTCTGAGAGTAAGACATAGCCTTTATTGCCTCGGATGTAGACCTGATCCAATGTGCCGCGCCTCAACTCCGTAGCGATGCGCTCGCCCAGGGAAAGCATAGCCGCCGACATGGCCGAGACCCGGTCCTCTTCCACATCGGGTGGCAGAGCCGAGGCCATAATCAGACCGTCAACGCTAACTAAAGCGGAAGCCTCGATGTCCGTCGAACTGGTCTGCAAGTCTCTCAAGCGATCCGTCATCTGCTCCGTCCTCGATTTCGCCATCGCTCCAGTATCTCCTTTCCCTAATGGCTGACTAAAGCCAGAGTACTCAAGATCACGCTGCCGTCGAGTCAGGAGCTTCACACGAAATTCAAAGCTCGCCACCTCAGGACGGCTCTGCGCGCACACCCATGATAGCACAACTCTGAAGTCATGTCAATTGGGAGGGATTTCTGGATATTGTCAGAACGGGTGGAATGTGCTATACTTGATAGGGACCGGTATGACGTGCCTGCCCGAGGGGAAACTTGTGCGGCGGACTGGGAGCCAATCCGAAAAGTCCGCAGAGGCGGCTCTTATGCTACTGGATTGCCGGGCGTGGGAGCCCGGCCCACTGTTTTTCGGATAGGTTCTGAATGTGAGGTGATTCTTTTAATGGCTGGCAACGAAGAACAACTCCGTACCTTTCTGCTGATCTTTGCTGGATTGGCTGTCTTGAGCCTGGTAGCAGCCGTCCTGCTCACCCTGGTGACCTACCGACGGTTGCGGCATCTGCGCCTGCCTCCTGATGCCGATTTCATGACCTGCCTGCGAGCCGTGCCCATCTCGGTGGCGATCATCCTCGATCTGCTGGATTTTGGCCTGGACGTCTTCTCCGTGCCCATCGCCTGGGTCATGCTGGGCAGACTGGGGTTGCAGGGCCTGAGAGGAGTCACCGTCCTCGAAGAGCTGATCCCCGGCACGCAACTCTTGCCCATGATGACCCTGGCCTGGATAGGCATTCGCCTGTATGATAGATTGGTCGGCCAGCGGTAAAGAGCCGGGCGTGGGAGCCCGGCCCGCTAGTTTCCAGACAGAAACTAGCTATCGAGGGGTGGTAGACAATGGGCAGGTACGGCTGCGCGAGGGAGTCACCCTGCCCGAAGGAACCGAGGTGATTGTAACGGTGTTGTCCACAGAGATAGACACAGGCGAGCCTACGGACGAGGAGTTAGCCTACCTGGCTATGACCGGCGGAGCGTTCGACTGGCTGAAAGATGAGCCAGAGCTATACACCGACTCTGACCTGGTGGAGCGTTTTCCATGGGCTTGTTGAAACGTGGGTAGAATGATCCTTATAACCGGAGCCACTGGCTTTCTGGGCCACAATCTGAGTGAATATCTGGCTGGCCATGGGGCAGTGATGCGGGCCCTCGTCCGCCCCAGCAGTGACTATGCTTTCCTCGAAGAGTTGGGAGTCGAACTGGCCTGGGGGGACCTGAATGATGCGCAGGCCGTGGCCAGAGCCTGTGAGGGTTGTCAGGAGGTCGTACACGCCGGGGCCAAGTTCCGCCTCTGGGGGCCGTGGGAGGAGTTCTACCGAACCAACGTGCTGGGCACTCATCACGTCCTGGAAGCAGCCTGCCAGGCGAAGGTGCGCCGTTTCATCTACGTTTCGACCGTAGCCGTCATCGGTCGCCCGATGCCCGGCCGTATCATTGACGAGGAACACCCCTGCACCCCTCTGGACCACTATCAGTACACCAAGCTGATGTGCGAAAGACTGGCGCTGCGCTATCACGCTC
>JBGVTF010000419.1:0-4704 GCA_041862415.1 Anaerolineae bacterium
TAACCTTTGACGCGGAAACGCACCTTTCCGTAGCTTTCTCCTTCAAAATAGAACTCTTCAAAGGTCCTGTCAAAGCCTACCCAATTATCCAGGGGCATCATAAGGTGTTTACGAAACACCGCAACCAAGTCATCTTTGCTTGCACTGTCGTGATCCCAGAATGCGCCGGCCAAGGTGAGCCCACCCCAGTTGCGGTTGGGCAGAGGTGGGTCTATCGGCACGACCATTCGGTCTGAATCCGGACTCCGATCATAAGGAGCGGCCAGTTCCCAGAAGTAGTATTTTCCACAGGCGATCGGCTTGAAGAAATCACCTCCCCAGAATGACTTGATCGCCCGAGGATGGCCGGTAGCGTCGACAGAGAGAGCGTAATAGATCTGGATCTGGTCACAATCTCCAAATGTGACGGGAAAAGTCCAGCCATCGTCGGTCTCTGCGAAGCTAATCCACTCGAAGAGAACCTCGGCGTACACCTGGCACGCACCCTGGTCGTGTTTGCGGGGCGGGCTCTTAACCGACATGGCCGCGTTCCGGTAGTTGGCCGCCACCTTGAACTCATAAACCGCGCCGCAGGAGGTGGGGAGGTGGATAGATGCAGCCCGCGCAAAGGGGGGGACCTGCATAAGTGGGTTGCCGTTCATAAAGACGGTGAAACCGGAGAGCATTGTCTCATCGCCATCCCATTTCCAGTGCAGTGTGGGCCACTGGATGTTTGGGTTCTCATAGTCTGGCATAGAGGGTGAGGGTTTCAAGATTTCCACCCACAAGCCATAGGGCGCATCCATGGTGGAATCTTCGAAAACATACGTCCCCGCCGAGTAAACAGAGCCAAACGGCTTCATGCGATAGCCGATGGTAAAGTTGGCGCCCGTCAACATCTGCCGGCTGCCGTCCCACAATGCGCGGGGTGTGCTGACCTGGAAATCGCCCAGCTTGTTGAGCGCCATCCCCTGCCAGCCCCAACACTCCCCGCCCAGCGCGACTTCGTCGTCGGTCGGGATCGGCAGCAGGATACGCTTGTCGCCGGCAGCCCAGTTGGCGATGTTCCCCCCACCGCCAGACACCTGGATGAAGTCGCTGTCGTCTGCCGGGATGCGCTTTTCGGGCGCGCCCTCCAGGGAGAGGTAGCAATAGACGCGGTCGTAACCGCCCGCCACGTCCATGTCCAGGGCCTCGATTTCCAGATGCGTGGCCAGCGCCGGCGGGCAGCCGAAGTCGGTGATCGCAACCCACTTGATCTCGCTGGGCTGCCCGCCCAGGGCGTTGACCGCTTCGACCCAGAAGCTATAGATGCCGACCTGAGGGGAGGCGAACTCGTACCACGCCGGACCTGTGACGGGCGAACCTTTCAGCGTGGCGATGACGCGAGGCGGCATCCCCAGGCCCTGCATCCACACCTTGAAGTGGGTCTCGTTGTCGGCGTTGTCGTGCCACTGCAGGCGCACCCTGCAATTCTCCGCCCCGGCCTGCAAGGATGTCGGCGCTTTAGGCCGGTTGGAGAGTAAGATGGGAATGAGAGAGGGAATGTCAATGGCCACAACTCCAACCACCTGCAACGGCGGGACACCAGGGGGCGGGACGATGGACAGATCATCTATGACGATACCAGCGATGTTGCTGGGGAAGGGAGCGGGCGGAGGAGGGACGACGCCAGGCGGCTGAGGCTGTGTCTGACCGGGGGGTGGCTGAGGGGGTACATCGCCGGAAGGCGCTTGAGGCTGCGTCTGACCGGGGGGTGGCTGAGGGGGTACATCGCCGGAAGGCGCTTGAGGCTCAGAGGGGCTGTCGCCTCCACTCTGGTCGGGAGGGAAGGGTACGACAACAGCGGTGTCCTCCGGCAGACCACCGTCCCCCAGATCGGGGTTCAGTTCTTGCAGTGTCCCAACGTCAACCCCGTGGGCGTCGGCGATCTCTTGCAGCCTCTCGCCCTCTTCGGCAACGACGAGCAGGGCCGCCTCGCCTTCCGCGAGTGGCGGGTCGCCCTGGACGGGGATGGGCAGACTCTGGCCGACAAGCCCTTCGACGTCCACAGCGCGGGCGAAGAACATGTGCGGCCCCTCCGTAACCAGCAGGTCAGCGATGACATCGAAGGTGGCCACTTCTCCCATTGCAGGGTCGGGGGTCTGCGTTTCCAGCGGTTCCCCGTCCACCCACAGCTCAACGCGGAAAATCGGGTTCTGGCCCGTGGCGGTGATGTGGGCCAGCAGAAAACTGCCTGCCGGGGCGGACTGCCCCGCGGTGGGAGAATGCACGATGACAGAGGGGGGCATGTTTTGTTGGACCCACCCTCTATTCAGCCCCCGCAGAATCCGGATGGCCGCCAGTGCCACCAGCAGCACCAGCAATATGGCGAGGAAAGCAACCACCAGCAGGCTCAATGGTTTGAACGAACGACGCGCGTTCTGCATGACTCTTTCCTCCTATTTAATGCAGTCTTGAACATTCACATAGAGCGGCCCGGCCTGCGCGGGGGGGTTGCCCACTACTGTGTCTCGAGCAAAGACGTAAATTGTCATCGTTCCGGTGGTGTGGACCGGCCCGATCTTGGCCCAATACCCCAGTTGTCCCAGCGTCAATGTAACCTGGCCGTTTTCGCCGCCAACGCTCCAGGTGGCCCAAACGCTACCGATGCCACTTTCGTCGCCGACTGCGGCGGCAACGGTCACGGTGCGTTCGTATCCCGGACATCCTGGTCCTTCGGTCAGGATGAGATCAGGAGCGACTCCCACACTGACAATATTCGGCGGCGTGGTGTCAGGGGGAACCGGCGACAGCGTCGGCGTGGGCGTTGCCGTCGGCGGGGCCGTCACATTGATCTTGATGCTTTGCTCCACGTCACCCGCCGGCGCCTGGACGTACAGAGCATAGGTGGTCGTCCCCGCCGGGCACACCTGGCGACTGCCGTGGCCCTCAACGTCTTGGCCATTCAGAAAGACCGCCGTGGCGTGCTCTACATCCCAACGCAGCATGGTGCACTCCCCGGCCTTCAGGGAGGTCGAGTCGGCAGTGAAACGCACCTGAACCGGGGACAATGGCGTGTTCGTGGGCGTGGGCGTCGGGGGATAGGGCGTCAAGGTTGACGTGGGCGTAGGCGTCAAGGGCTGGGGTGTGAGGGTTGACGTGGGCGTAGGCGTTAAGGGATGGGGTGTGAGGGTTGGCGTGGGCGTCACCGACAAGATCCCAGGCGTGAGGGTTGGCGTGGGCGTCGAGGTAGGCGTTTCAGTGGGAAGCTCGGCGGACTCGCCGCTTACGATCACGAATGAGATAGCATCAGGGCCATAATTTCCGTTGTTGTCAACGGCCCTGGCCTGGACGAGATAAGTCCCCGGCAAGGGGGGCCTCCATTCCATCGCCGCCTCGCCAAGTCGGCCGCCGCCAACAGCGACCGTAGACAACCGCGCCTCGTTCACGAAGAACTCGATACTGGCCACCCCGTCGGCATCCGAGGCATGGGCCTGGATGGTGAGCGGTTGCTGGGGAACGGTTGAGTTGTCCAGAGGGCGATCCAGCCAGGCCTGGGGACCCTGCGTCGACTGGTCGCAAGCCACCAGAGCCAGTGCCAAGAGGATTGCCGTAACAGTCAGAAACATTCGACGCTTCATCATTCACCTCCCAAGTTGGCTCTGTTCCGTATCGGCCTGTGGCGTATCAATACCCGGACGGACGTGTAGCCTGTGCTCTCAAACACTTCCCTTTGAGCGTCAAGTCGGCTGATTTTTCTGGCACTCCGGGCGCTGTCTGCAGCCGCCAGCAAGCAGCAAGGCCACCAGCCCCATGACAGCCAAACCCCACCACAGCCTTTTTCTGGCTCTCACCATCCGCTGCCACATGCGTCATTATATCCCATTCCTTTCCCTATGTCAAGCAGGAAGAACCTGATTTTCTGTTTACCGGCAGCGCACCAGACGTTGATGCCCTGGCTGTCCAGCACCATGATATAGCCGTCAATCCCGGCCAGCGCCGACCGCAGCGCATCGAAGCTGAGCGTGTAATCAGTATCCGATGTCATTGCTCCTCCGTCTTCACATCATCGAACAAAAAAGTCCACAGATAATCCACGACACCCCAGGTCTCCTCCTCGCTGAAGATGGTCCCCCAATAGGGCATCCCCGTGCCCATCCCCCCGCGCTGGGTCTTGGCATAGTAGATCTCGCTGCTACCCCCGGCCATAGTCATGGCGTTGGTGAAATCCGTCGGCCGCTCCTCCATATAACGGCCGCCGGGCCCATCCCCACCGCCCGTCTCGCCGTGACAGGCAGCGCAGTTCTTGGCGTAGAGGGCCTCGCCTGTCGCCACGCGCTCCGGCGTCGTGGCCGTGGACCAGAGATAAGCCACCAGATCCCAAACCTCCTCATCGGAGAGGGAAGCGGCCGAGTCCCCCTGGCGGATGGCTTTGAACACAGCGCTGGGGCTCTGGCTGCGCAGGACTTCGGCGAGCTCAGTCGAGCCGTCACCCAGGGCGGGCAGCTCTATCTGGGCAGCGAGAGCCTGCCCTCGGACTGCCGAGGGTCGAGTGGCCGGATAGAACTCTGCTTCGTGTCGGCTGTCAATGTCAAGCCCAGCGAAACTGGGCTCTTCCTCGGCCACGATGAGATCCTCTGGAGCCGCCGGGTCAACTACCTCCAGCGTGCCTCGCATCCGGTAGTGGTAAGGGTCGCACCAGACGTTGCAGTAGTAGGTGAACCGCCCCACTTCATCGGCCAC
>JBGVTF010000420.1:0-3869 GCA_041862415.1 Anaerolineae bacterium
TGCGCAACGCCAGCCTTTACCAGCAGGTCTCGGCCGAGAAGCGACGACTGGATGCCATCATTGAGCACTCGGCTGACGGGGTGATGATCCTCGATTGCCAGGGTCGTATCACCGTTTTCAACCGCGCTCTTGCGGCCATGACCGGCTGGCGGCCCGAAGACGCTATTGGCCGACCATGCCACGAGGTGCTGAAGCTACGCGATCGCCGGGGCGAGGACATCTGCAAAAGCGACTGTCCCCTGCGAGGCCTTTCCCCGGGCGCTGACCTCTACGTCGAGGGAGACATTGAGCGGGCTGGCGGAGCAGTTGTCAGCGTGGGCATCACCTACTCACCTCTCTATGACGAAGAGGACCGGCTTATCAGTATTATTGCCAACGTCCACGACATCACCCGCTTCCGCGAGGCGGAGGAGATAAAGTCTACTTTCATTTCGGTGATCTCCCATGAACTGAAGACCCCTGTTTCCCTTATCAAGGGTTATGCCGGCACCCTGCGGCGGGAGGATGCCCGGTGGGATGAAGAAACGGTGCGGGAGGGCCTGGCCATCATCGAGGAGGAAAGCGACCGCCTGGATCGGCTTATCAGCGCCCTTCTGGATGCCTCCCGCGCTCAGGCTGGCAGTCTCAAGCTGGAGATGGGCGACGTGCGCCTTCCCAAACTAGCCCAAAGGGTGGTGGAAGGTTTCCGCCTCCAGACCGACATCCATCAATTTGAACTGGATTTCCCTGCTGATTTCCCTCCCATAACAGCGGACCAGGAACGGCTGCGCCAGGTGCTCTCCAATCTAGTCAATAACGCCATCAAGTATTCTCCCGAAGGGGGAAAGATACGGCTAGGGGGCTACGCCGATCAGGACAAGGTAACCGTTTATGCGGCCGACGAGGGCATTGGCATCCCCCTGGAGGAGCAGCCTCGCCTCTTCCAGCGTTTCCATCGGCTGGATTCCAGCCTGCGCCGTCGTACCCAGGGCATGGGCCTGGGTCTCTACCTGTGCCAGGCTGTTGTCGAAGCCCATGGGGGACGCATCTGGGTGGAGAGTGCGCCTGGGCGAGGGTCAACGTTCTACTTCACATTGCCACACCAATAGCCGAGGAGGAAAAAGCCCATGGGCAAGCCCCACACCGTCGCGCCCAACCTGGCCGACGTCAAACGTGTGATGGAGGGACTGCGATGAACGTGTTGATCTCTGTAGATATGGAAGGCATCTCCGGCGTGGTGACGAGTGATCACACCACGTCCAGCCACAAGGAATACGAGCGCTTCCGCAAGCTGATGACCGCCGAGGCCAACGCTGCCATCGAGGGCGCGCTGGCTGGCGGCGCCGATCAAATCGTCGTCAACGACAGCCACAGCAGGATGGCGAACATCTTGATCGAAGAATTGAACCCGGCCGCAGAGTTGATCTCCGGCAGCCCCAAGCCCTTTGGTATGATGCAGGGTATCGGTTCTGAGGTGGACGTCGTCTTCTTCGTCGGCTACCACGCTGCATCGGGCACAGACGCAGCGGTGCTGGAGCACACCTGGAGCGGTCACTTGGTCGAACTGCGCCTCAATGGCCGGCTTGTGGGTGAAACGGGGCTCAATGCAGCGCTCGCGGGTGCCTATGACGCGCCAGTAATCCTGGTCACAGGCGACCGGGCCGTGACTGAGGAAGCACACGCGCTGCTCGGCAAGATCGAGACAGTGGCAGTCAAGGATGGGGTGACGCGCAGCGCGGCTCGATGCTTGCACCCAGAGGTAGCGCATCAGCGCATTCGCCAGGCTGCCGAACGCGCCCTGAGGCTGGCCGTCCCACCCTTCGTCGTGCCGTCGCCCATCACGCTGCAGATTGTTTTCCAGCGTGCCATCCACGCCGACATGGCCGCGCTGGTACCCGGCAGCCAGTGGGTGGACGGCCGCACCGTCGAATGGATCGGTGAGGATATGCCTACCGTCTACAAGGTGTTCCGGGCGATGGCGGCGCTCTCCAGGGCTGGCTGACGCCGCCCACCCACGCCGCGGTAGAAGACGGAGACTTTGAGCAAGGAGGAAAGAGTGTCAGCGGAAGATAGGCTGATTTTAGTAGTGGACGACGAGCCGCGCATGGTCAAGTTCGTGCGCATGAACCTGGAACTGGAGGGCTATCGGGTCAGTGAGGCCACCCACGGTCTGGATGCCCTGGACAAGGTGCGAGAGGAACTGCCTGACTTGGTGCTGCTGGACGTGATGATGCCCGAAATGGACGGCTTCGAGACCCTGGAGCGCATCCGTGAGGTTTCTACTGTGCCGGTCATCATGCTGACGGTGAAGGACGAGGAGGAGGACCGCATCCACGGCCTGGAGTTAGGGGCCGACGACTATGTCACCAAGCCCTTCTCGCCGCGAGAACTGGCCAGCCGCATCAAGGCCGTGTTGCGCCGGGCAGAGATGGCTGCGCCGGTGGAAAAGACGGCCATCGTTATTGATAAAGACCTGGAGGTTGATTTCCAGCGGCACGAGGTGATCGTGCGGGGGGAACGGGTGAAATTGCGTCCCACCGAGTATCGCCTGCTCTATCACTTGGTCAACAACGCCGGTTGGGTGATGACCCACGAGATGCTCCTGGCCAAGGTCTGGGGTCATGAGTACCGCGAGGAGAGCCATCTCGTTCGCTTGTACATTACATATCTGCGCAAAAAGATCGAGCCTGACCCCTCTCACCCCAAGTACATCCTCACCGAGCGAGGGGTGGGCTACCGGTTTGTGGATTTCAAGAAGAAGTAAGGTTACATGGGGAGGAGAAAGGCTATGGCACCCAAGATTAAAGAACTTCCAGTGGAAAAACTACGACGAGTTTGTGACGCCTGCCAGTTCGAGTTTACGAGCACCGAGGAACTGCCAGAACTGGAGGAGATCATTGGCCAGGAACGGGCTACGCGGGCCATTGACTTTGGCATTGACATCCCCTGCTACGGCTACAATATCTACGCCCTCGGCCCGGCTGGCGCTGGCAAGATGACCACCATCCAAACCTTCCTGGAGCGGAAGGCCCGCACCGAAAAGGTGCCTGAAGACTGGGTCTACGTCAACAACTTCCAGGCTCCCTATCAACCGTGGGCCATCAGCTTGCCTCCGGGAGGGGCTCGTGCCCTGCACGACGAGGTGAACGAAATGCTCGAGAGTTTGCAGGAGGAGATCCCCCGCGCCTTCGAGAGCGAGGAGTACGACCAGCACAAAGCCAGGATAGCGCAGGAGCTGGATGAGAAGCGAACCGGCGAGTTCAAGCGCCTGGAGGCTTTCGTCAACGAACATGGTTTCGCCCTCCTGCGCACACCCATGGGCCTCATCTTTGCCCCGATGGTAGATGGCCAGCCCATGAGCGAGGAGCAATATCAGGCCCTTGAGCCAAAGAAGAAAGAAGAGCTGGAGAAACATCGTCCGACCCTGCAAAAAGAACTGGAGAAAGCCACCCGCCAGGTCAGGGAATTGGAGAAGGAGGCCAAGGACAGGCTGCGCAACCTGGACAAGGAAATCGCTGCCTTCACCGTGGACCACTTCTTCGAGGCCCTGAAGGAGAAATACAGCCAGCACAAGGAGCTTTTGGCTTATCTGGATGCTATGCGCAACGACATGGTACAGAAGATAGATGTGCTAAGGCAAGCCGCCCAAGCTCCGGGGGAGGGAGCAGCCACGGGGGAAACGATGCCAGCCTTCTTCGCCTCGCGTCTGAAATCCCCCTTCGACGGATATCGGGTTAACGTCATTGTTGACAATTCCAGCACGGAGGGGGCACCGGTCATCGTTGAAGCCAACCCGACCTACCAAAATCTGGTCGGCCGCATCGAGCACAAGGCCGAATTCGGTTCCCTGGTGACCGACTTTAGCATGATCAGGGGAGGGGCATTGCATC
>JBGVTF010000421.1:0-5468 GCA_041862415.1 Anaerolineae bacterium
AGGCGATATCGGCCACATGGCTGGGTAGCGGCAAGCGCATGGCCCGGTAGCCTGGCTGGCAGATTTCCACCAGTAAACAGAAGGGAAGGAGGTGATGCTCGACTTGTAAGAGACGATCTAACTAGGCTGACTGGTCAGGTCAGCAAACCCACTAGCGTGAACTATTAAAAGGAGGATTCTCAAAATGAAACATCTACTTTCCCTGTTGATTGTGCTTTCCCTGTTGCTAGTTGCCGCCCAGTGCGGCCCAGCCCCTGCAGAGGAGGCGCCACCACCAGAGGAGGAGGCCCCAGCAGCAGAGGAAGCAGCCGCAGTAGCCTACGAGGCTCCAGAACCGGCTTTTGCCCCCGTGGCCTTGGAGGCTGGGGCCCAAGCCTCATGTCAGGATTTGGCCTACACAAAAGGAGATCCTGTCCGTATCGCTTACATGCCACCGGCCACCGAGTTTAACTACTACATAGCCATCGGTGAGGGGGTCAAGACCACGGCCGCTGAACTTGGAGTCGAAACCTTTATGCTTGCTCCGCAGAGTGGCGCTGATATTGATGGCCAGATGGGGATGATCCAAGACGTGCTCACGCAGGACGTAGATGGCATCATCCTGTCCACCCACGACGAGTTCGCCGCCGCGCCCCTGGTGAAACAGGCGGTTGAAAAAGGTATCGCAGTGGTCATCGTCAACTCGGACATCCCGAATTTCCCAACTGCGGTCCACGGTGTGGTCGGCTACAGCCAGCGGAGGGGCACCTACAAGGCAGGCATGTACGCAGCCGGAATGTTCCGTGGCAAGGCCAAGGTCGGCGTTCTGGAAGGGCTGCCCGGCTATCACTCCACCGAGCGCATCGGCGGCTATCTCGATGCCCTCGCCGCTTTCCCTGAGATGGAAGTCGTAGCCACCCTGCCGACCGCCTGGAACGTGGAAACCGGCAACACGGCAATGATGGACATGCTCCAGGCGCACCCCGAGATCGAGGTCGTGGTGACCGCTAACGACTATATCTCCATCGGCGCTGCCAGAGCGGCTGAGGCCCTTGGCCGCACCGATGTGGCCAACTTTGGCAACGACGGCGACACCACCGGCCTGGAGGACATCGCCGCCGGACGCTGGACGGCAACGGTGAACACCACTCCCTTTGTCATGGGCAAAGTCGTACTACAGGTCACGATGGACTGCCTCAACGGTGCTTACCCCGGTGGCTGGACGGAGACACCTACTGTGATCGTGGACCAGACGAACGTTCTGGAGTACCTCTGCCACCCCGAAAACCTGTTTCCGGCACCGTCGCAAGAGTACGCGTGCCCATAACAGAATGAGGTTCAGGTAATATCAATGGACAGCCCCGGCCACAGTCGCTCGGCTGTGGCCGGGGCCAATCTGTGCCAGACGAAAACGGTGAGATTATGAACGAACAACGACCTCCCCTCTGGGAGGTGCGTGGCATATACAAAGCGTTTCCCGGCGTTCAGGCGCTGGATGATGTCTCCCTAACCTTGGTACCCAACGAGGTTCATGCCTTGGTGGGCGAGAACGGGAGCGGCAAAACTACCCTGGCCAAGTGTCTGGCCGGCGCTCACCAGCCAGACACAGGCCAGATGTTGCTGAACGGTGAGCCTGTCACCTTGAACCACCCCATCGAGGCCAGGGAACACGGTGTGGCAACGATCTACCAGGAATTCTCGCTTGTTCCCACACTCACGGTTGCCGAGAACATCTTCCTGGGGCGTCCACCGCGAAAGCCCGAAACTCGCCTCATTGACTGGGATACGATGCAGCAGCAAACCGTCGAGACGTTGGAGCAACTGGACATCTACATTGATCCCGGTGTGGTGGTCAGAGACCTGTCGGTGGCCGAGCAGCAGCTCGTCGAGATCGCCAAAGCTATCTCACTGGAATCCAGCCTGCTCATCATGGACGAGCCAACTGCCGCGCTGGGCCTGGCCGAAACACAACGGTTGCTAGAACTCATCAGGCGCCTGACAGCCCAGGGCAAGGCCATCCTCTACATTTCCCACCGGCTGGACGAGATCTTTAGGGTAGCCGACGTGGTTACCGTTCTCAAAGATGGTCTCCTGGTGGCAACCCGCCCCGTCTCAGAACTCAAAATGAACGACGTGGTACGCATGATGGTCGGCGTGGACATTGAACAGCACTACCCAAAGGTCCCTAACACCCAACCAGTCCCCTGCTTGCAGGTTGAAAACCTGGCGACCGAAAATGGCGTTAACGGCGTCAGCTTTACCATCAACGTCGGCGAAGTCTTTGGGTTGGGAGGGATGGTCGGCTCTGGCCGGACAGAAATCGCGCGGGCGCTCTTCGGCCTCGATCAGCGTACCAGTGGGACGGTTCGCCTGTATGGCCGGCCTGTCAACTTTTCATCGCCAGCCGAAGCGATTGCTGCCGGTGTGGGCTTGATACCTGAAAACAGGAAAGCAGATGGTCTGTTCTTTAATTTCGAGGGCCCCCAGAATATCACCATCTCACGGCTGGTCGCATTGCTCACCGGGTTCTTCTTGAACCTGGGACGCGAACAACGCTATGGCCGCGAGTACGTCGAGAAGCTCAATATCACTCCAACGGCGCTGGAGAGATCGGTACAATTCCTCTCCGGCGGCAACCAACAAAAAGTTGTCGTCGCTCGCTGGCTCTTCTCTCAAGCGAGATTGCTGATTCTTGACGAACCGACGCAGGGCCTTGACATCGGGGCCAAGTTCGAGGTGTATAAAGTCATCAACGAGTTAACCGCCCAAGGTATCAGCATTCTGTTCATCAGCTCCGATTACCCCGAACTGCTGGCGATGAGTGACCGGGTGGCTGTGGTGCGCGATGGACGCATCCTACACATTGCAGAAGCCCACCGGTTGAGCGAATATCAGCTCATGGTGATCGCATCGGGGGCAGATCCGGACGATCTGGCGCGGAAGAGCCTCGATCTGCGCAAGCGGGCACTCCCCTATCTTCGCGCCCTGCGTGACCGTCTGAAACTAACGACTCACCTGGCAGTCCTGGACGAGCAAGAGAGGCAGGTTCTCTACCTGGACAAATTAGGGGGTGAACAGACGGTCGAGATGATGTCCAGAACCGGTGCGACTGCGCCCCTCACTTGTACCAGCCTGGGCAAAGTCCTGTTGGCGTTTGAGCCACCCGAACAAGTCGAAGCCTGGGTAAAGGAACGTGAACTCCCTCGCTACACAGATGCGACAATCACCGATCCAGACGCCTTCATAGCCGAACTGGCAAGCATTCGCAGGTTGGGATTCAGCCTGGACCGTGAGGAACACGAAAAGGGCATCCGCTGCATCGCAGCACCGATCTATGACGCCAGCGGCAAGGTGATTGCCGCTCTCAGCGTCTCCGGGCCATTCGACCGAATGCCGGCCGACCTGGCCCAAAGCCCGATGCGCAAAGAGGTAGTGGACACAGCGATAGCTATTTCGCACGCCTTGGGCTATAGCAGATAAATCAGGGTAACCCTATGCCAGGAGGTAACAATCAATGATGGAAAGCATCACCAAGTTCTTGCGTTCAGCCATGGTGGGGCCACTGGCAGCCATGCTTCTCGCCGCGCTCGCCGTCAGTTTGAGTACGGATCGTTTCTTGCAGACTCGGAACCTTATGAACGTTTCGTTGCAGGTCAGCAGTGTGGCCATCATGGCCATTGGATCAACGATGGTCATCCTGACAGGAGGCATTGACCTCTCCCCCGGCTCCGCTGTGGCTTTCATCACCTGTATGCTCGCCATCCTGGTGAAACTGAACGGCTTACCGGTTGCAGTGGGAATTCTGCTCGTCCTGTTGCTGGGAGCTGTCCTGGGGTTTGTTAATGGTGTCTTGAGCACGTATGGACGGATCCCCTCCTTTGTCGTCACCCTGGCTACTCTGAGTGCTTATCGTGGCTTGGCCTTTCTTGTTACCGAAGGCACCCCGATTTTCTATGTGTCACCGTATCTGGAGCCTATATTTTACGGGAGATTCCTTGGTGTGCCCCTGCCATTCTATTACGTCCTGGTCTTCTACCTGATCGCTGTAGTATTTCTGCGCTACACGGTCAGCGGTCGAGCGATCTACGCTGTCGGGGGGAATGAATCAGCGGCGCGTTTATCAGGCATCCAGGTTCACCGCGTGCGACTCTTGGCCTTTATCCTGGCCGGCCTGATGGCTGGTGTGGCAGGAGTGCTGATGGCTGCCCGTCTGAACTCCGGATCGCCTAATTATGGAGCGGGTATGGAGCTTCAGGCCATCGCGGCCGCCGTCATTGGTGGCGCCAGCCTGACAGGAGGCTATGGAAACATTATCTCCACGCTGTTTGGAGCCGTGACCGTCGCCGTGGTGCAAAATGGTCTGAACCTGAATGCCGTGCCAACAGCCTGGCAAAACATCACTCTGGGTGCCATCATCGCCTTAGCCGTCTTGGTTGATATGTGGCGGGTGGAAATTGGACGTGGGATCAGACGGGCCTTTGTCCTACTGCAAGGCTCGCGCCCAAGTTAATCGCAAGAAACAACAACGTCACTTTAGTGTTAAACCAGAAAGACAGCATGACACTCACCAGAAAGGAAGGTTAATTGAAAAATGTACACGCATGGGAGAAAAGAGGGCTGCCGTCTCTCGTTAGACTATACCTATAAAGGTATGCGTATCGCTTGTCTGGAAAACGAGGTCTTGCGTGTGGGCATCTTGCTTGACAAAGGCGCGGACGTGTTCGACTTTACCTACAAACCTCGCGACCTTGACTTTATGTGGCAGTCGCCCATCCCTATGCAACGTCCCTTCGTCGCCACCAGCGCCTTGCCCGAAGGAGCCTTCCACGACTACTTCTACGGCGGCTGGCAGGAGGTACTACCATCGGCGGGGTGGGCCTCGGAACCTTACATGGGGACCTATCAAGGCCTGCACGGCGAAGTCTCGCTCCTGCCTTTTGAGGCCGAGGTCGCCGAAGATACCCCCGACTATGTCGCCTTGCGCACGCGTGTACGCCTTTACCGCTCACCGCTAACACTTGAGCGCACGATGGCGCTGAAGCGAAACATGGCTGCCCTGTTCATTCGCGAACGCCTCGTCAATGAATCGGGCGGCGAATTCGCCATTATGTGGGGACATCATCCCGCTTTTGGAGAGCCATTCCTCGATGATAGTTGTGTGGTTCAGACACCGGCCAAGAAAGTCGAAGTGTTGGCATTCCATCGCAACGGCCTGTGGGAACCCGGGGGCGACTATGATTTCCCGATGGTGAAGAATCAGCGCACCGACGAACTGCAGGACATTACCCGTGTGCTGTCCAGAGAAGCCCGCTCCGTGGATGTGGTCTTTTTCAAAGAATTGGACGAAGGTTGGTACGGCCTTACCAATCAGAATCTGGGAGTGGGCATTGGCCTGGCCTGGGACAAGGACCTGTTCAAGTATCTCTGGATGTGGCAAGTCTACGGCGGTCACGACGATTATCCGTGGTACGGACGCACATACAACTGCG
>JBGVTF010000422.1:0-5479 GCA_041862415.1 Anaerolineae bacterium
GGGCAGGCCGAGAGCGCGGCGGAAGACGTCGGCCAGGATGGCGGTGGCGTTGGCAACCACGCTTAGCGCCCCGATGAGGACCGCCCCATACAGGTAAAACTTGCGCAGGGCCGATTCACGCTCTGCTTGGCTCGGCCCGTCGAACAGTTGTTGCGCCCAGCGCCAGAAGATCAGCCACAGCGGCAGCCCAATGAGCAGCCGGGTGATCTCTGTCGTCAAGCGCACGTCAAGCGAGCTGCCCTTGACCACGCTGCCTCCAAATTGCAGCATGATCCAGCGCAGCAGATGGATCGTAGCCAGCGTCGTCACGGTCAGGCCCGCCGCGCTGAAGCCCAGCACGTACAACCGCCGCACGGTGGCCGCGCCGCCCATCTCCGGGACAGCCTTGGAATCCTCAGCCACAATCCGCTGGTGGTAGAACCATAGCACACTCAAGACGAGCAGGGCCAGCAGGTGGTAGACAACCGCATCGCCAGAAGTCAGCCCGTAAGCCCGCCTGTCCAGGGTAGATTCGGCCCGAAGCAGGGTGCCAATCAGGTCAAAGGCGTTGGCTGCGAACGGGCCCAAGAAGGCGGCCATCGTGCCGTACAGGTACAAGCGGCGCAGGGTAGCTTCCCGTTCTTCTACTGTCCTTCCGGCCAACCGCTGCCCCCATAGCCAGTGGGCCAGGAAAATCGGCAGGCCGACCAGGATGACCGCGATTTCAAAGGCAATTGAGGTAGGCGGCGGATTGAGTCGCGAGATCAACAAATTTCGCAGCAAGGCGATGATCGCCCAGGCCACCGCCTGCAGGCTGATGGCACTGACCAGATAGATGTACCAGCGACGGACAGTAGACATCATGATGGTCTTCCTCCCTTGATGTGCCAAGCTCCGACGGGTCTTGGCACATCCGAGGGGGGCTGCGTTGGCTGTTTGCACCCCTCGCTATCCTTCCAACACCATGCAAAGTAATAGTCTGCGTCCACAATCTTCCACTCACCATCCTCAAGCTGCAACTTTATCTCGAAGATAGTGATGGATTGGCTGCTGTCGAACAAACGGCGACCGTTGAAGCGCGACTCGCGCACCTTCACCACCGTCCGATTGGCTGTCACCCTGGCCGACTCGACTGCCAGGGTGGTGTCTGTATCGAGGCGGAAAACCCAGGAAAAATCTTCGACGTCCTCGGCGAACCTTTCCGTGGAGGCTGGATAGCCCTGGAGCGTGGGCGAGAGATAACCGTAGGCGCGCTGGTAATTTTCCTTTTGCAGTGCCAGCAGGTAATTGTGCGCCACACCTTTGGGGGTGTCTTCCGCCTGGTATGTTGGCGCAGGCCGGGTGAGAGTGACGACAAAGGCTGCCACAACCAGCAAGACAATTCCGATGACGATGCCGATGAGAAACTTGTCGGTGCTTTTCATGTGGAATTCCTTTCGGTGGGGAAGGCGGGTATTGGGTGTTGGGAAGCCATGCTTCGCGTAGTCATTTCACTACACACCCAACTCCTCACAGAGGTAACTCAAAAGAACCAAAGACTACGCGAAGTCCGATACATATTGGCGTGGGAGCCGAAGGAGGGTGGAGGGAGTATAACGTTGGTCAGCGGCGCCAGTCTTTGAGCGCGCGTTCCATCTCACGGCCAGCATCGCGCTTGGCGATGGCCCGGCGCTTGTCGTAGAGCTTCTTACCGCGCACCAGGGCGATCTCCACCTTGGCCCGATTGTCCCTGAGATAGAGGCGCAGGGGCACGATAGTGTAGCCTTTCTCCTGGGCTTTCCCTTGCAGACGGTTGATCTCACGGCGGTGCATGAGCAACTTGCGGTCCCGCTTGGGCTCGTGATTCTGGCGGCTGGCCTGCGCGTAAGGGGCAATGTGGGTGTTTAGCAGCCAGAGTTCGCCGTTTCTGACCTGGACGTAACTGTCGCGCAGGTTGACGCGCCCCGCTCTGATGGATTTTATCTCGCTGCCAGTCAGGACCATCCCCGCTTCGTAGGTCTCTTCGATGAAGTAGTCGTGGTACGCCTTGCGGTTGGTAGCAATAACCTTCCTGTTGCTTTTCTTCATGGCTGCCCCGAAAGGGGTAGGGGAGGGGCTATTTCCCGGTCAGAAGGTATTCCACAGCCCTCTCCAATGGCGGGTCGTGGCCCGCTTCCAGGTCCTCCAGGGTCGTTTCTACCTCGATGTCGGGGATGACGCCGATGCCTTGGATCTCGTGACCTTTGGGGGTGAACCAGCGAGCGATGGTGACCCTGAGCTCAGACCCATCGCTCAAGGTATGGGGCAATTGGACTGAGCCCTTGCCAAAGGTGCGCTCACCGACAAGGATGCCACGACCGCTGTCCTGGATGGCCCCGGCCACGATCTCCGAGGCACTGGCCGAGCCTGCGTTGACCAAGACGACTAATGGCACCTCGGTAGCCAGACCGCCGCTCATAACCGGGAATTTCTCCTCGCGGTCGCCCTTTCCTTTCTCGGTCAGCACCAGGCCCCCGTCGAGGAACTGACTGGCCACCTCCACCGATGTCTGCAAAAAGCCCCCCGGGTTGCTCCGCAGGTCAAAGATCATGCCCTTGGGCTCTTGAGCCATCAGCTCTTGGAGGGCCTCTTTGAGTTCCTTGGTGGCCTTGGCGTTGAACTCGGTCAGCCTGACGTAGGCGATGTCGTCATCCAACATGCGTGACTCGACGACCTCAAGTTCGATCCGCTCGCGCACAATCGTAACTTCAAAGGGCTCCCTCACTCCCCTGCGCAGGATGGTCAGGCGCACGGTAGTCCCCGCTGGCCCTCGGATCAGGCTGACGGCCTCGATGAGAGTCATGTTCTGGATGGGGGTATCGTCTACCTGGAGGACCAGGTCACCCTGTTGGACGCCAGCCTGGGCGGCCGGTCGCCCTGGGAGAGGCTCCACGATGATCAATCGTCCGTTGGGAAGCATGTTCACCACGGCGCCAATGCCCTCAAAACCACCGGTGATGTCTTCGCGCATAATAGCCGCGTGTTCGGGGTCAATAAAGGAAGTGCCATCGTCGCCGATAGCCACCAGCACCCCCCGAATAGCTCCATAAGTCACTTCTTGCATCGTGGGCAGGTCGCCGTAGAACTCGTTCTCAATGAGGTGCCAGGCCTCCCAGAAGACGGCGAACTCCGGGGCCTCCTCACCGGCGGCAGCAGGGGACGGTTGAGTCGAGGCCAGGCTGAACCCGGCGCCGAAGCCGCTCAGGAAAGCCACGCTGACGACGATGATGGCCAGTACCATCATCACAAAGAGCTTGCACAAACCTTGCACTACCTTAACTGTGGAATCCATATGAAACACCTCGCTAACTATCTGTTTGTTTGAAATAGGCTATGGCGCGATCCAATTGGGGGTCCTTGCCCTGGGCGCGGGCTTCCTCGGTGAGCGGTACGACGATGTCTGGGGCGAGGCCGTTGCCGGTGATTTCATGCCGGTCAGGAGTAAACCAGTGGGCGACGGTGACGTGAAGAGACGACTCATCGCTCAGGTCGTAGACCAGTTGGACTGAGCCCTTGCCGAAAGTGCTCTCGCCAACAAGGATGCCCCGGTCCGAGTCCCGGATAGCCCCGGCCACAATCTCTGAGGCACTGGCTGTGCCCGCGTTGACCAGGACGACCAGGGGAATATCGGTGGCTTTGCCTCCTTGCCGCACGGGGTAGGACTTTTCCTCCTGATCACGTCGCTGTTCGTAGAGGACGACGCCATCTGGAAGGAATTGGCTGGCCACATCAATGGCTGTCTGCAGCAAGCCGCCGCTGTTGTTGCGCAGGTCCAGGATCAGACGAGTGGCTCCCTGGGCCTTGAGGTCCTGTAGAGCAGTCTCCAGTTCTCTATCCGTCCGTTCGGTGAAAAGAGAGATGCTGACGTAGCCTAATCCGTCTTCATCCAGGAGTCGCCAGGCGACGGTAGGCGTCTCCACCTTCTCGCGGGTGATTTCAAAGACGAGAGGCTCAGGGTAATCGGCTCGCGAGATGGTCAATTTGACCACAGTGCCAACGGGGCCTCGAATGAGAAGGATCACATCTTCCAGCGACATATCGGGGGTGATCTCCTGGTCGTCCACCTGGATGACAACGTCGCCTTCCAGAATGCCGGCCCGATGAGCGGGTTTATCTTCCATCGGTTTGAGGACAATAGCTCCGTCCTCAAGCTTGCTGACCCAGGCCCCGATCCCTCCGAAGCTGCCTCGCAGGTCGTCCTTTTCCAGTCGGCGCGGTTTGGGCTCGACGAAAGTGGTGTAGGGATCACTCAGAGTGGTCAGAACTCCACGGATGGCTCCGTAGGTCATCTGTTGGGCGGTGGGCAACTGACCGTAAAAGTCCTTCTCCAGGATATGCCAGGCCTCCCAGAAAACGGTGAACTGGTCTGTCTCCTCGGTGGTAGGGTTGTCTTGATTGTTCAGCCACCAGTGGGTGCCATAGCCTGCGGCATACGATGCAGTCATCACACTGAAAGCCAGTGCAATAGCAATTGAAACCTTTACCAATGTACGCATTTATCTCCTCACAACCAGAATATAAACATCATAACTTGACATAATCATTAAGAGAATCTGTAAAACTCCTCGCTGTCTGCTGGTTATTGTAGCACACAACAGAGGCGAAAGCAAATACGTCATTACTCGGAGTTGTAAGGAGTCCACATGAATCCACTAGCGGGGAAAAGGGACACGAAGAAAAGATAACCCTTGTCAGGAAAGGCTTTTAATGATATAATGGCATACAAAACTGGAGGGAGACGAGCATGCCAGTTGGTGATAGGGATCGCGGCCGTGTCCGGGTACAGTTCCAGGCTATCCTTGGCCTGCTGCGTACCCTGGACGCAGGCCGGGAGGTGGCTCTCTTTGTGGAGCAGAGACGCCCAAGGGTGACGGTGTCGGCGTGGCTGAGAAAGTTCGGCTGGGAGGCGCTGACAGTTGGGATGTTGAATACCATATTCATCGCTCCCAAAGTTCTGGAGAAGACTACGGTTCAGGCCGCTCGGACCTACGCCCACGAGTTCGGCCACCTCCTGTTTGGCAAGGATCGCCCGGTGGAGTGCACCATTGACTCAATCGAGCAGGAGTACGCGGCCGAGAGCCTGGCGGCTCGCGTCTGGGTCGAGATGAATCCCGGCTCAGAGGAGTACAAGTGGATTCTCGATCAACCCGTAGAGGCTGCCCATAAGAGAATTCGCCAGTGGGGGCCGTATTATGCCGTCCTCCCGGAGAAGCAGCCCTGCTGGTACCAGGTTGGGCAGTACTGGCCAGCGGTTGAGCACATCCTCAGGATAGCCCTGAGGGTGCGATAGGAGGGGAACGTGCGCGAGTTTGTCAAAGGACTAGTCCGGCTCGTCTTCATCGGGCTGGCCATGCAAATCATTTACGTGGTCTACGTTGCAGCCTTCCCCCTCATCACCAACACCCAGCCAGGTGGTCCAGCCGCCGACCTGGAAATTCTGATGCGGGGCCACCGCTGGCTCGCGCCAATCTACATCATGGGC
>JBGVTF010000423.1:0-8264 GCA_041862415.1 Anaerolineae bacterium
GTCTATCCGGTGACATTTCATGTCTCCTGCAAACCGCCGAGGCCCTGGCAGGACTGGGCGAAGGGTTGAGCCCGTCCGGTGATGATTTCTTGGGTGGCTTGTCCTTTTGTATCAAGCAACTCCATAGTATTTATCCTTTTTTCTCGGATATTCCTGATTTATCTAAATACGTTGAAGGCTTTGTGCAGAAAACCAATTCAATCAGTCTCACGATTTTGAGAGACTTGGCGGATGGTCACGGAGTTGACCCCCTCCATCAATTTTTCGCTTGTATCTTGACGAATCAACCACTGGAAAATGCCCATCAACACATTTCTCAATTGATCCAAATTGGACATTCCACAGGCTGGGACCTGTTGACCGGCGTCTTGACCGGTTTGCTCTTAACTTTTCGAAACCACAAAGATTCGACTTATCCTACCTCTCTTTCGATTGAGCAGCGCGTTCCCGTGTAGAAAGGAAACCCTATGGACATCAAACAGAACATCGAGAAGGCAAACGAAGAAACCGCCCAACGCATGATTGCGGCTGACCCTGTGCTGGCAGACATCGCCCCGGCTGGCGAGGTGATCCCTGACTTGGACGACAAAATGATCCTCCATTCGGGACCACCAATCGAGTGGGGACGCATGTGCGGCGCGCAGCAGGGCGCGATCATTGGCATGGTGCTGTATGAAGGCTGGGCCAAGACCTTTGATGAAGCCAAGTCCATGTTGGAAAAAGGCACCATCCGCCTAGAACCCAACCACCACCACCAGGCTGTCGGTCCGATGGCCGGAACCATTTCGCCGTCTGCGCCGGTCTGGGTGGTGGAAAACAAAACCTTTGGCAATCGTGCATTCTGCCGTCAGGTGGAGGGCAGCCAGCAGTTCGGCGATTACAGCGAACAGGCATTGGAAGGACTACGCCTGTGGCGTGATGTTTGGGCGCCCACCTTACGCAAAGCCTTGCTGAAGATGGGCGGTTTGGATCTGAAGCCCATCATTACCCAGGCTTTGCAGATGGGCGATGAATTGCATAACCGCCACAGCGCCTCTTCCAGCCTGTTTGCCAATGCCATGGCAGTGGCAATGGCGGAAACCGATCTACCTAAAGAGGATGTTATCAAGACTCTCAAATACATCACCAACCATAATCTGATCTTCCTCGGCCTAGCTATGGCTTGCGGCAAGGCCATCACCGATCCTGCTGGCGATGTCGAATACAGTACGGTCGTTACCGCCATGGCGCGCAACGGCACCGAGTTTGGCATCCGCGTCAGCGGGCTGGGAGGCGAATGGTTCACAGCGCCCTCCCCGACCGTAAAGGGTCTCTACCTGCCTGGTTATTCTGAGGAGGATGCTGGCTTTGACATGGGCGATTCGGCGATTACCGAAACGGTTGGATGGGGCGCCTTTACCATCGGCGGCGCTCCGGGCATTCTCAGCCTCGTTGGGGGGTCTCCTGAAGAGGCGCTGGCTTATTCCCGCGAGATGAAGAAGATTACTGTCGCCGTTCACCCCACCTATCGCATGCCCGCGCTGGGGTTCATCGGCATCCCCATCGGGATTGACATCCGCAAGGTCGTGCAGACCAACGTTTCACCCATCATTGACACGGCCATCGCCCACAAAGACCCTGGCCATCCCATCATTGGCGCCGGTCTGGTGCGCGCTCCCTTCGAGTGCTTCAAGAAAGCGCTCATCGCCTTTGGCAAAGAATACAACGTCGGTTAAGACAGGAGATGGGTATGGCCTCTGGATTTGTGATCAGGAAGAATCAATACTTTGATTCCGTCTTCCTGATGGGTGTCAACAAGCGCCTGTCAGAAGTCGAGGGTGTACAACAGACCGCCGTCCTGATGGGCAGCGGGAAAAACAAGCAACTCCTATCCAACATCGGTATCCAAGACGCCCAAATTGACGCTGCCCAGCCCAACGACCTGATCGTCGCCGTTATCGCCCAGACCCCGCAAGTCGTGGAGGATGTCCTGGGCAAACTGGACGAGGTTCTCAAGGAAACAGCGCCAGCTTCTTCGGTTTCCACCCTGCACACGCTCGAAGAGGGTCTCGCTCGAAACCCCGACGCCAATCTAGCCGTAATCTCGGTCCCCGGCGAATATGCCGCCCGCGAAGCCCGTCAGGCGCTCGAGGCGGATCTGAATGTATTCCTGTTCAGCAGCAACGTTTCCATCAAAGAAGAACTCGAATTGAAACAGTTCGCAGCCCGGAAGCAACTCCTGGTCATGGGACCGGATTGTGGTACCAGTCTGATCGGCGGTGTAGGCATCGGTTTCGCCAATGTTGTCCGCAGAGGACCGATTGGAGTAGTCGGAGCGACGGGGACGGGATTGCAGGAATTCACCAGCCAGGTCCATAACGCCGGTCTGGGCATTTCCCACGCTATCGGCACTGGCAGCCACGACCTTTCGGACGAGATTGGCGGGATTACCGCCTTTACCGCCTTGAACGCCCTCGAAGCAGATCCACAGACAAAAGTCATTGCGGTGATTTCTAAACCGCCAGGAGCAAGAACTCTGGATCGGCTCATCAAACGCTTGCAAGGTTGTACAAAACCAACTATTGGCTGTTTCCTGGGCACACGGGTCGAGCCAAGCGCTGCACATCCAAACCTCCAATGTGTCCGCACGATTGACGAGGCTGTCCTGCTGGCAATCAAAATTGCTCAAGGAGATGCAACTTTGCTGCAAATCCCATTTACGCCTGAAGAAGCGAAATGGATTGCCCGTGAAAGAGCAGGCTGGTCTTCCGACCAAAAATACCTGCGCGGCTTGTTCGCTGGCGGTACTTTCTGCTACCAATCCCAGCAAATATTCCAGGACGGGCATATCACCATCTGGTCAGGGGACCCGCTCGATCCGAAATACAAACTCGCCAATCCAGACCGGAGCCGCGAACACACGCTGGTGGACATGGGCGACGACTACTACACTCTTGGAAAACCACACCCGATGATAGATGGCACGTTGCGGAGGCGGCGCATCCTGGCAGAGAGCCGGGACCCACAAGTTGCTGTTCTGTTGCTGGACTTCATCTTGGGTTACAACGCTTCTACGGACCCAGTAGGGGAACTGCTGGATGCCATCCTGGAGGCCAAGCAGGTCACCCGGCAGCGCCATGGCTCTCTCACTGTGGTCGCTTCCATATGTGGAACTGACGGTGATCCACAAGACCTGAACCTACAAGCCAAGATGCTCAAAGAAGCCGGGGTGATCGTGTTCCACAGCAATGCAAAAGCGGCGCAATTCTGCTGCGAATTGTTAGGGTAAAGCTAGGAGTCGCCTATGGAGACAAAGATCCCTGAACTATTAAATCAGCCTATTGTCGTCATCAATCTTGGCTTGAAAAAGTTCGCTGAAAGTCTGCAAATGCAGGATGTAGATGTCGTCCAGGTCGACTGGGTCCCACCGGCCGGGGGGGACAAGGAGATAATAGATTTGTTGGACGAGCTTCTCTAAGAGGTTGTCTTATCCCCCCGATGGGACGGGGCGGTCTGGTTGGCCCACATCCTCTGCGAGGGCGATCGCCGCCTTATACCAATTGCCAGTTCAGTGGCCGTGAATCATAATAGCCAGCAGTTGTGAGCCGTGGAGGGCGATATGCATGGGCGTCGGCTGCAGACAGACTGGCAAGAGGATGAGGAAACACTGCGCCGCCTCTAGCCGTGCCTCTTTCCCCCGGTCCCCGCCGGATTTACCCCACAGCGCCCGGATGACTATCGGGCCTCCTCGTCCATTGCCGAGTTACCCCGCTGCGTTGGCCTTCTATCCGATTCCTGTTCGTCACCGCACCGAGTTGAACCTGAGGCCCTGAAGGGATGCGGATTGGACATAGATTGCCATCAAATTTGACAAATAGCTCTTTGCTTGGTATAATGTGGGCCAGTTGAATAGGGTAACAACCTTCGGGGCAGGGTGAGGCTCAGAGTCAAAGAGCCAATTCCCGATCGGCGGTATGGCGGTTTGGGTGTCATGACCACCTGAGTCGCTGAGCCCGCGAGCGAAAGCTGATCCGGTGACAACAACGAACTTGCTCCATAATGGAGTCCGTTGTTTAAAGCCGGAGCCGACGGTATAGTCCGGATGGGAGAAGGTTTATGTAAGCATGCATGGCAGAGGGAACTGCCCTCGAGCCGTGTCCATGTGCAATGCAAATGCGCCCCGAAGGCTGAAAAGTCTTCGGGTTTTTTTGTTTGGGAGGTGAAGACAGTTGAATAATGCGAGTACCTTTCCCGTGAAAAAAGCTCCACCTGGCTCGGCTTGCAGCCAGGTGATGAGGCTGGGCCTGCTCAGGAAAGCCCCGGCCATAGCCAAAAGACGGATCGAATACCTGCTGATCCCTTTGGCTCTGCTCCTGTTCCTGGGGCTGTGGAGCCTCGTCGTACGTCTGGGGGACTATGCGCCTTTCATACTGCCCTCCCCCTTGCAGGTTTATGAAAGATTCCTGACTGTGGTCAGTGACGGCAGCCTCTGGCGTCACATCAGGATCACTCTGGTGGAGATATTCTGGGGATTGGCCCTGGGATTGAGCCTGGCCATCAGCCTGGGATACCTGTTGGCCAAGTCAAGGCTCCTGGAACGCATTCTATCCCCCTATATCGTGGCCTTCCAGGCCATACCCATCATTGCCCTGGCCCCTCTGCTGGTCATCTGGTTCGGTTATGGTAGCCTCTCCAAAATCCTGACCTGCGCGCTGGTGGTCTTTTTTCCCGTCCTGATCAACACCATCGTCGGCATCCGTGACGTGGAGCAGGACCTGGTTGACCTGATGCGTTCCCTGGAAGCCAACCGCTGGCAGACTTTTATCATGCTGGAGGTGCCTGCTGCCCTGCCGGTCCTTTTCGGCGGGCTCAGGATAGGGGTCACGCTGTCGGTCATCGGAGCTGTCGTGGGCGAATTCGTGGGCGCCGACCGGGGCCTGGGCTTTCTGGTCAATCTATCTGGAGGGCTTTTCGATACACGGCTGACCTTCGTGGCCCTCTTCGTCCTGGGGATCATTGCTATCAGCCTTTACCTGGCTGTAGCAGCTTTGGAAAGTTTTCTGCTATCGTGGAAGAGGTAGGAGAGGGGACTGAAGGGTTACAGGGAACCCCTCAGACCCCTTCAATAAAACAAACAATTTCAAAGGAGAAAATCAAATGAAAAAGAAACTGCTACCCTTGTTAGCCATCGTCGCCTTGCTGGCGCCTGGTGGTTGCGGCGTCCCACCCACCGCCCAACCGCCAACGGACACTCCTACCGCACAGGCCCCTACTCCGATTACCCTGGCCATGGGGTTCATTCCCAACGTTCAGTTTGCCCCCGTCTACGTGGCCGTGGAGAAGGGGTACTTCGCCGACGAGAACCTGGAGGTCAACTTTGATTACGGTTGGGATACGGACCTCCTGAAGCTCGTCGGCAGCGGCGAGTTGCGATTCGCAGTGGGCAGTGGGGATCAGGTCATCCTGGCCCGCTCCCAGGGCTTGCCCGTGGTCTATGTCACGAATTGGTATCATAAGTTCCCCGTCTGCGTCGTCTCTTTCAAGGAGAAAGGCTTGCAGACGCCCCAGGATCTCATGGGCAAGACGGTCGGCACCCCGGCTATGTACGGAGCCAGTTACATCGGCTGGCGGGCCTTTCTCCACGCCGAGGGCATTGACGAGGCCGAGGTGAACCTGCAGAACATCGGCTACACCCAGGTGGCCAGCCTCACGGAGGGACAGGTTGATGCGGCTGTGTGCTACATCATGAATGAACCCGTGCAGTTGAGGCAAACTGGCCAGGAGGTCAACGTCATCGCCATTTCAGACTATGTCAACATGGTCTCTAATGGCCTCATCACCAATGAGAAGACCATTGCCGAGGAGCCGGAACTGGTGCAAAGCCTGGTACGAGCCTTCCTGCGCGGCCTGCGCTACACCATAGATCACCCTGAGGAAGCTTTTGAGATCTGCCTGAAACACGTGCCGGAAGCCGGGGGGGAAAACACCCCCCAGCAGATGGCTGTCCTCCAGGAGTCCATCGAACTGTGGCGTGCCGATGACCTCGGCCGCTCCGATCCGGCGGCCTGGGAAGCTTCTCTACGCTTCATGAGTGAACTGGGATTCGTAGGCACAGAGACGGACGTCGAGCAGATGTTCACCAACCAGTTCATCGTCGAACCGTAGCGGGGTGTTAAAGGCTCGTAGTACGTCAAAGCAGAGAGATGGTCTCTCTTGCCCACTCCCGCTGGGTTTGTAATCCAGACCGAGCGAAGGAAGGCTCCCTGGACACTCATCTCTCCATTTGGGGTAGTCTCCCCCCGTGGGTGTTGCTGCCCCGTTCTGCTCAGGCGGGATCGCCAGATCCGCCGCCAAACCCCCGGATCTGGCGATCCAGGGAGAGCAAGGAGCACAGGTAGTGGCTGGCAAGCCAACAACACTCAAGAGGGGGGCTATCCCATTTGGGGATGCCAAGAATTGAGACAGCCTTACTCGCCTATGGAGGGTTTTCCTTGAATACCAATTTCGTAACGTCAAGCGATAGGTTCCAAATTGCCTACGATGTTCACGGATCCGGACCAGCCTTGCTGCTTCTGCATGGCTTCAGTAACGACCGGACGATCTGGTCAGCCCATGAATGGATTGACCGTCTCCAACAGCAATTCACGGTCATTACGATGGACCTTCGTGGCTGTGGCGAAAGCACTGGAGTAACGAATCCAGCAGCCTATGCAGTCGAGCACCATCTTGCTGACTTGCACGCTGTCACGGATGCGTGTGGGTTTGACCAGTTTCGAGTTTGGGGCTGGTCATTTGGGGCAACGATTGGCCTCCATCTCGCATCACGCTCACCCCGTGTCATGCAGGCCGTGATCGCGGGAACCTATTTTGGGCGCATCTTCACAGAGGCGTACATCCAGCGCCAACTGACACAGATTGAGCCGTTAGCACGCGCGCAGGCAGAAGGCAAATTAGACCAACTCGACCTCCCACCGGAAACGCGGGCATTTGCGGCGCGGACGAACCTGCCCGTGTACCTGGCTCGCCTGAAGGGGCTGAGCTCTTGGCCCAGCGTCGAACCACAAGACGTACAGTGCCCCATGCTTGTCTATACCGGCACGGCTGATGGGAACGTGGTGGTACAATTGCAGGAGCAGCGTGCGGCCATTGAAGCAGCAGGATTGCAGCTACACATATTCGATGAATTGAATCACATTCAGCTTCTCTCACAGCAAGATACAGTTTTCCCAGTCATTCAGGCGTTTTTCAAATCCAGTGATTTGTAGATTCCAGAGCTTGAGTTAGAGGGATCTTGGACGGAGACCAAACAAGGCAAGACATGACAATGGAAGAGGGCGTGCTGAACAAATGGGAAACCCTCAAGGGGATCTTGCTCTCGTTGAGCAGTGTGCTAGTGGCCTATTCGGGAGGAGTTGACAGCACTCTGCTCTTGAAAGCAGCCCGTGACACCCTGGGCGAAAAGGCGTCGGCGGCAACGGTCAAAGGTGAGGTCCACCCTCAATGGGAGGTAGAGGAGGCCTTACAGGTGGCGCGGGGTATGGGGGTCGAACCGCTGGTGGTGGAACTCTCCGTGCTCGACCATCCAGCCTTTGCCGCTAATCCTCCTGACCGCTGCTATCACTGCAAGAGCCTGATCTTCACCCGGTTAAAGGAGATTGCCCGAGAGCAGGGCCTGGCCTGGGTGGTCGAAGGCTCCAACCGCGACGACCTGGGTGACTACCGCCCTGGCCGCCGCGCTCTGGAGGAACTGGGCGTCCGCAGCCCTCTGCTGGAGGCGGGCCTGACCAAGGCCGAAATCCGCTCCCTCTCGCGTTACCTGGGTCTGCCCACCTGGGACAGGCCCTCTTTGGCTTGTCTGGCCTCCCGCTTCCCCTACGGGACAGCTCTCACCGCCGCTGCCCTGAAGCAGGTGGATCAGGCGGAGGTGTTTTTGGGGGAGCTAGGGTTTGGCCAGAGGCGGGTCAGGCACCACGGCGACATCGCCCGCCTGGAGATCGAGGCCGAGGATTGGCCCAACCTTTTAGAGAACCGCCAGCGGATTGTGGCTCGCTTGCGCGAGTTGGGCTACACTTACGTGACCGTTGATCTGGCCGGCTACCGCACAGGCAGCATGAACGAGGTCTTGGGGGGGCACGGTGAGCGTTGATTACCTGCGCCAAATCCTGGAGGGTGTCCGCTCCGGCGCTATGGAGATTGAGGCGGCCCTGGCCATGCTGCGTGACCTGCCCTACGAGGAACTGGGTTTCGCCAAGCTGGACCACCACCGCGCCCTGCGGCAGGGCGTG
>JBGVTF010000424.1:0-3632 GCA_041862415.1 Anaerolineae bacterium
CAAAGATGGGCATCAGGGCCCAGGTGGTCATCCGCCAAAAGGTTGATGAAGAAGGGCAGCAACCAACTGTTGTCCTGGATATCGTGGGAGACGACCTGGGTATCCTCATTGGACGGCGGGGCGAAACCTTAGCGGCGCTGCAATACATTACCCGCCTGATAGTCAGCCGCAAGACGCGCCGCTGGTATCCCCTCGTCGTGGACGTGGAACAGTATAAGATTCGGCGTGAGAGGTCTCTCAGACGATTGGCTCAACGGATGGCCGAGCGGGTCTCTTTCAGCCAGCAAACAGTAGCCTTGGAGGCCATGCCAGCCTACGAGCGCCGCATCGTCCACCTGGCCCTGCGTGACCATCCCACCGTGAGCACCAAGAGCGTGGGCGAAGGTGACCAGCGCAAGGTGACCCTCATCCCCAAGACCTAGCACTGAGCTTCAGAGTCTCTAACCCATCCAGCATTTCAGCTTCCACCTTTCCAGGTGGGCTTCTTTTACCAAGATGAATTGTCCAGATTACCTCGTCATCGGTCACATCACCAAAGACCTGCTGGATGGTGGCTTCACTGTCGGCGGTACGGTTACCTATTCGGGTCTGACGGCCAGGAACCTGGGGCGCAGGGTTGGTGTGGTCACCAGTGCTTCCCCCGACCTCAATCTCGAAGAGGCCCTGCCCGGCATTGAAGTGATCAGCGTGCCATCGTCAGTGACGAGTGCTTTTCAGAACATTTACCAGGATGGCACGCGCCGGCAGTTCATCAGGGCCGTGGCCGAAAGAATCACCGCCGAAGCAATACCTCCTCAATGGCACCATAGCTCTATCGTCCAATTGGGACCTTTGGCTCAGGAACTCGATGAAGAGGTGATCCACCTCTTCAAAGGCTCGCTCATCGGGGTCACCCCCCAGGGGTGGATGAGGCAGTGGGATGGCGAGGGGCGGGTGTCACCGGTCGTCTGGGCCGCACCGGAGAGGGTGCTCCCTTTTGCCAAGGTCCTGGTTTTGAGTGAGGAGGATGTGGGCGGGGATATGACACTGGTCCAAGAGTACGTTGAGCTGATCGAGATCGTCGTGGTGACGGCGGGGTGGAAGGGGTCAACGGTATATCATCGGGGACAAAGGCGAACCTTCCCGGCCCGCGAGGTGATCGAGGTTGATCCAACAGGAGCTGGCGATGTCTACGCGGCAGCCTATCTGGTCAGGCTGGAGGAGACGGGGGACCCCTGGGAGGCAGCCCATTTCGCCAATTGTGTGGCCTCCTTCTCTGTCGAGAAGCCGGGCATGACCGGCATTCCCAGCAGGCAGCAGGTCGAAGCGCGCTTGTTGACCTCCTATCGGATGGACGTCTGATGACGGAAGTGGATAGCCCGATATTGCCATGACAACCAAAGTCCATGCTCTGGCCAACCAAAAGGGCGGAGTGGGCAAAACAACCACCGCCGTGAACCTGGGGGGCTATCTGGCAGCCAGTAGCGAGCGGGTCCTGCTTGTTGATATTGACCCTCAAGCCAACGCCACCAGCAGCCTGGGCATTGACAAGAACAGGCTGCCCCTGTCCATCTACGATGTCCTGATTAACAATGTGTCCCTGACCGAGATTATCACTCTCACCAACAGGCTCCGCCTGGATATCGCACCCTCCTCGCCTTCTCTGGCCGGGGCCCAGGTGGAGATTGTCCGCATGCTGGGCCGCGAGCATCTCTTGAGGAGATCGCTCATCCCCATCCTCGACCGTTACGACTATGTGCTCATAGACTCGCCACCCAGCCTGGGCCTTCTGACCGTCAATGCCCTGACCGCAGCCGCTGATGGTGTCATCATTCCCATCCAGTGCGAGTATCTGGCTTTGGAGGGCCTGACCCAATTGATCCACACCATCAATCTGGTGCGAGAGAACCTGAATCCCACGCTGACTGTCGCCGGCATCCTGATGACCATGTATGATGTCCGCACCAAACTCTCGCAGCAGGTGGTTGACGAGGTGAGGAAACATTTTGGAAGCACAGTGTTCTTCACCGTGATCCCGCGCAGCGTCCGCCTGAGCGAGGCTCCCAGCTACGGTGAGACCATCCTGAGCTATGCCCCCAGGTCGGCCGGAGCTTTGGCCTACCAAGCTCTGGCGGAGGAGTTTCTGAACAAAGACAGAGGATAGAAGACAAGGGAAGGGGGTAAGGGGGTTATTCCCCGTCCTATCCTAACTTTCCACGGCCATTGGAGGTGGTAAAGCGTGGCTCAACAAAGACGGGGGCTGGGAAAGGGCCTGGGGGCCCTCATCCCGGCGACCGAGGTCAGCGGCCCGGGCCTGAGTGAAGTCGCCGTTGACCTCATTGTGCCCAATCCCATGCAGCCCCGCCAGGCCCTTGATGCGGAGGCCCTACAGGAGTTGGCTGATTCCATTCGCGAGCACGGCCTCATTCAGCCCCTCATCGTCACCGGCATCCAGGATCCAGCCTCTGACGCTCAATATCAGATTATCGCCGGAGAGCGGCGATGGGAAGCGGCCAAGATGGCCGGCCTGACCAGAGTGCCAGTCATCGTGAAGGAGACCACACCCCAGGAGATGCTGGAATTGGCATTGGTGGAGAACATCCAGCGGGCCGATCTCAATCCTCTGGAAGAGGCCGCTGCCTACCGGCAGTTGATGGACGATTTTGGTCTGACCCAGGAACAAGTGGCAGAGAAGGTGGGCAAAAGCCGGGTGACGGTGGCCAACTCGGTGCGACTTCTGCGCCTGCCTGACGAGATCAAGCGGGCTCTGGCCGAGAGCCGGATCAGCGAGGGCCATGCCCGGGCCCTGCTGGCCCTTGACAAACGAGCCGAACAGTTGAAGGTCTTGGAAGCCATCGTCAAGAAGGGTCTCAATGTACGCCAGACGGAAGAAATGGTGAGGCGCGTGGCGGCCGGGACGCAACCCAGGCACAGGGGTGAACCTCCTTCGCCGGAGACCGAGGCTTTGGAGAACGAGTTCAGGAATGCCCTGGGCACCAAGGTGAGACTCTTCCGCAGCAAGAAAGGGGGCAAGCTGGTGATCCAGTTCTACTCGGAGGAGGAGTTGGAAGCGATATATAGGATTATCGTGGGAGGGAATAGAGGGGGCTGATGGGGGCCTAACCCCTTTCGTGATGAGACGTGAATATCAGACCCACAAGGCACAGGTCGCCCGGGCTTTTCACTTCCAGGCGGCTTTCTTGTTTATCCCATCCCTCTGGGTTCAGGCCGGTCTGGCTAGGAATTGAGAACTATGGAAGGATCTGTTATAATCTTGCAGAGGACTGTGCTCGTTTAGCTCGTAGCCCCAACTGCGCACTGCCCCACTTGAGGAACTGCTATGTCTATCCTGGGAGAGAAAGTCTTACGCATCACCAACACCTTAACTATCCCGCTGTCCGAGCTCCGCTTTCGCTTCGCCCGAAGTAGCGGCCCTGGGGGGCAGCACGTCAACCGCTCGGCCACCCGCGTTGAGTTGCTCTTTGACGTGGCTGGTTCCTCCAGCCTGACCGAAGCCCAACGGGAGCGGGCGCTGAAGGCATTGGCCCCCTACATTGACAGTGATGGCGTCCTGCATCTGATCTCCCAGACCTTTCGCAGCCAACTTCGCAATCGTGAGGAGGTGGTGGAACGCTTTCAGACGTTGATGCGCA
>JBGVTF010000425.1:0-5117 GCA_041862415.1 Anaerolineae bacterium
GGTCCTCATGGTTGTAACGATACCGGTAGCCACCTATGCCGTGCAGTCGAAAGTAGGCCAGTTCGCCGTGGACCGGTTGGCGCTGGAAGGGGTCAACGCAGTGTATCAGCCCCAATTCGGCGCAAAGCCCCCTGACCTCGTCGTCGCCCCACGGGCCTCGCGGTTCCCAGGCCAGGGTCAGCCCTCCGCGCCCGATGCTTCTGAAGAAGGCCCGCATGTTGGCCTTGTGCTCCTCGCTCGGTCTGAAGCTGGCCGGGCACTGGAAGACGATGATTTTCGCCTGCAAAGCTTCGGCGATTTCTCTGGTCCTCTCCCAGGCAGCAAAGACCTCCTCGGTGGGGCGAAAGGCACCGTAGCGCTGGGGCTCTTCCACCTCGATTTTGGCCTTGTGGTAGGTGGGGGAACTGGGCTCGTGGGTGACGAGTTGCCAGGCTTTGAGGGCAAACTCAAAGCCTGGAGGAGCCTCGGCCCGCCAGCGTTGGGCCGTCTCTAAGCGGGGAGGCTTGTAGAAGGTCTTTTGTATCTCGACCAGGGCCAAGTGCGCGAAGTATTTTGCCCTGGCTTTGGCGAAGCCGCAGCAACCGACTTTCATGTCTGTGTCTCCTGTTAAAGGAACGTGCCCTGACGCCAGGATTCACGCCCCGGGCCGTACACTTTGGCCGCTACCATTGTACTCCAGGGCATGCAGAAAAGCAAACAAATGGGCTGTGACCGCAATCATAACCGAATCTTAACCGAACCTCTACTAAATTGTAACTACAATTTGTAGCTTTGTGTGTTATAATAAATTTAGGGAGAAACGCAGTTGGACTAGAAGAGGTGATTTGAGATGAGACTGTCTTCAAGACTTTCGCTGTTTTTGACCCTGGCCTGGACGTTGGTTCTCTTTGGGGGGTGGGCTCTCCTGGCGGAGAGGACCTCCGAGGCCGCTCCCCCGGCCTATCACCCTGATCTGGAATTCAACGTGCTGGCTCATATTCCCGTGGGCGACGACCCGCGTGGGATCGCTGTGGTCGGCGACAAGGTCTACGTGGCCAACCACGATGACGATAGCCTCTCCGTTATTGACGCCGATACCCTCACTGTGACCCAGGAGATTACTGCTGGCATTTCCAATCCCTGCTCCATAGCCTACAATCCCAGCAACCGCTATCTCTACGTGACCAATCGCCCTGAAAGTGGGAACGGCACTGTGGCTGTCATTAGCCCCACCACTGGCTTGACGGTAACGAATCCCATTGTGGTCGGGACGAAGCCCACGGGAATCGCTTTCAATCCCAATGACGGCTATATCTATGTAGTGATGAATGATGTCCCCGGTAGCGTTTGGGTGATCAGTGGGATAAGTTTCTTAGATACTGTTACCGATACCGATCCTATTAGCCTCAATTGGCCAGCCCACATTGCTGTCAAAGAGGCCAGCAACCTGCTTTACGTGACCAATCACGGTGGCACCGTCAGTGTAATAGATGGCTCCACCCGTACGGTGACTGAGGAGCTCCAACTGAACCTTGAGGATCTCTGGGGCATAGCGGTTGATCAGACAACGGGCTGGGTGTATGCGGCCGCTCGCACCGGTGGCGAGTTGGGGAGAATCCAACCCAATGACACTGTGACAGATTCCATAAAACCTGATCCGCCTGCCTCATTGGGCATGGTGGCGGTAGATTCTTATAATCAACTCGTCTTTGTCACCGAGGACGAGCCAGATGCATCGCCTACTGGCGCCCTAGAACACGTTTTGGTCTTTGATGCTGAGGCTGGCGATTGGGTAGACGAGTTTGAGATCACCGTGCAGCAGGATCCAGAGCGCGGCATGGCCTTCGACCCGGTCAAGAACCGCCTCTACGTCAGCAACCGCATCAGCAACACGGTCACCGTCATTGGGGAGAGCGTTGGCGAGATCTATTTGCCCATCATTATGAGGTCATTCTCCTAGGGTCTACCCCGTTCTCCTTCAACAATCAGTGCCAACCCTTGACGTTCTTTCAGGACGCCGGGTTGGCGCTTTTGTTTGGCCTCTATGAAGTAAATGGGATGTGGCTAAAACAGGTTGGAGGTTGGGAGCAAAAGCGCGGGACTAAAGCCCCGCGCTGAGAGAGCGAAGCCCCTCCGGGGCTAGGAGCACAGGAGAGGGCTTTGCTCTCTTCTTGCCCAAAAAGCCCAGATGGGTTATACTCGGGCTGAACTCTGGAAGTATCCCCCTTATCCTGCTCTTGCGAGGTAGTCCCATGGCCGACGATCAAACCACCATTGCTGATTTACGAGCCCGGGTAAAAGCTTTCGTCGCCGAGCGCGATTGGGCCCAGTTCCACAGCCCCAAGAACCTCAGCATGGCCATCGCTATCGAGGCCGCCGAATTGATGGAGCACTTTCAGTGGCTGACCATCGAGGAGTCTGAGAGCCTGATTGAAGAAGGGGCGACACGGGGACAGGTGATAGACGAGCTGGCCGACGTCCTGATCTACTGCTTTAGCCTGGCCAACGCCCTCGACGTTGACCTCTCGGAGGCCATCGTCGGCAAGCTGGCCCACAGCGCCCGCAAATACCCCGCCCACGAGTATCGCGGGCGCTTCTAGGAGCCTTGCCAAGGTTCCAAACCTTGGCAAGGCTCTCTCAGAGGAGGACTGTCTTGTCTAGGTTGTCAACCCCAGTGAGCCGACGTGGTTTCCTGAAGTGGATTCTGGGTGGCGGGGCAGCCGGAGCAGTCTCCCTGCTCTCCGGTGCGGTCTATGTGACCAAGGTCGAACCCCGTTGGATCGAGGTCGTCAGGGTGGACGTCCCGATCGGCGGCCTGCCTGCCCCTTTGCAAGGCTTCACCATCGCCCAACTGAGCGACTTTCACGTGGGACCCCATGTCAAGGCCGAGGATGTCCATTGGGCGGTGGAGCTAGCCAACGAGCTGGGTCCAGACCTCGCCGTGCTGACAGGGGATTATGTTTATCAGTCGGCTCTGCACAGCGCGGCTTGTGCCGGGGAGTTGGCGGCGCTCAAAGCTAAGCACGGCGTCCACGCCATCCTGGGCAACCACGACTTCTGGACGGACGCGGACGTGGTGGCTGCCAATCTGCGCCAGGCAGGGCTGGATGTACTGCGCAACGAGCACCGCCAGCTTCAGGTAGGCGGTGCTGACCCTTCGACACGCTCAGGACACAGCCTGTGGCTGGTGGGCATCGAGGACGTGTGGTCAGGAAAGCCCGATTTGGAAGCGGCTCTCGACGGCGTGCCCCAGGGGGCTCCCACGGTGCTCCTGGCTCACGAACCCGATTTCGCCGACCAGGCTACTGGACGGGGCATCACCTTGCAACTGTCGGGACACAGTCACGGCGGGCAGGTGCGGTTGCCCTTCGTCGGCGCGCCGATTCTGCCTTATCTGGCTCACAAGTATCCCTACGGTTTGTGCCGGGTGGGGGAGATGTGGCTCTACACCAACCGGGGCATCGGCCTGATTGCCCCGGCGGTGCGCTTCCTCTGCCGCCCAGAAATCACCTTGCTGCGGCTGAAGGCCATCTGACACCGCATCCCAAAGGCGTGTCAGCTAAGCCCATTTTTCGCAGCTTAGTGATAATCAAGGCAGGCCAGGCGTCCTGAGTGCCGCGATGCGGCGTATCGAGGGGCGCTTGGTCGCCAGATGGTCTCATCCGAGGGATGTCTCCACCCGATGATGTGCTGACAAGGATCTACCGTGGCAACTTTGGGCCTGGTTGGGAAGGGAATCTCACTTGTCCGTCGGTCTGGCCCTTCGAGTCGCCAGTGCGTCTCTTTCATCATCGGAGAGAAAGGCGATGGTGAGCGCGTTCTTTTGCGCCTGGCGAGTGTGCGCCGCCGTCAGCCCGGCGGCCGGCGCCGCCACTTCGTACTCGTAACGCATGTCGATGCCGCTGACGCTGGGGCCATCGGTGTTGATCGTCGCCAGCAGACCGCGCTCCAGAAAACCGCGCAGCGGATGGCTGGCATAGTCGGGCACCGTGGTGGTCTGCACGTTGCTCGTCATACAGGACTCGATCCCGATTTCGTGCTCCACCATGTAATCCATCAGGGCCGGGTCCTCGGCCGACCGAAGGCCGTGACCGATGCGCGTTGTCCCCATTTCGCGAAGCGCCTGCCATACACTCTCAGGACCTGCCGCCTCCCCCGCGTGGACTGTGATGCGCAGACCCGCGTCTTTTGCCCGCCGCAGGTGGTCCACAAACAGCTCGCCGGGGTAATTCGCCTCGTCCCCGGCCAGGTCCAGCGCCACCAGGCGGTCGCTGCACGTCAATAGCGCCTCCAGCTCGCGCCAGGCGACCTCCGTCCCGTAGGTACGGCTCAAAATGCCAATCAGCTTCACCTTGACGTCAAAGGTGCGCTTACCCTCCTCAACGCCATCGACGACCGCCTCTACTACCCCTTCCGGGTCCAGAGCGTTTGGCTCGGCCATGAACCAGGGGCTGAACCTCAGCTCTACATAGTGCAGTCCCTCGCGCTGCGCGTCCTCGACGTTCTCGAAAGCCACGCGCCGGCACGCCGCATAATCCACCAGCACACGCGTCATCCAGTCTAATTTGGCGAAAAACGCCAACAAACCCGGTTGCGGGTCGGTCACCTGAACGTGCGGCTGCAACCCTTCCAGGTCCCACGCCGGTAGCGGCAGGTTGTGCTGCCGCCCCAGGTCCAGGATCGTCTCCAGGCGCACATTACAGTCCAGATGGCGGTGCAAGTCAATCAGTGGTAGGGTTGGGTCAATCATTTTTTGGACCTCCGGATCGTTGATTTCTTCTGCATAAGCAAAACCCTATCAGTACTCAAAATGTTATGCCATCAGTAGAACGTCGTCCACAACACAGGCTGGAACAGCTCCTTGCGATGGGCACACACAGGATCAAGCTGACAAAGCTGGCATACTGGCTCTGTCATCTCCGGACAGCGCTTTCGGGAATTGAACATGAACCAGTCCACAGCTCCCGCGCTCTTCCCAGAAGCAGCGACCAACTGTTCGACAGCTATGTAGCTTGACAATGTCACATTAGAGGTTATGTCACCCTGAGCGAAGCGAAGGGTCTCGTTCCTGGTAAGTCAGGGCACCCTGCTGACCACGAACGAGATTCTTCGTCGCTTCGCTCCTCAGAATGACACCA
>JBGVTF010000426.1:0-28545 GCA_041862415.1 Anaerolineae bacterium
TGCAGTCTATGGGCATCGATTACTTGCAGAGGATCAAACGCTACTTCGGTATTGTGCGAATGCACTGAATTCGAGTCCATCTTTCACACTCCCAAGAAACAAGTAACATATGATTGCTGAGCACGCCGTCGCGGTAGAGAGGGCGGTTACCCGCCCTCCCCCCGCACAGATCCCGGCGTGCGGTTTTCTCGCACCGGGCTCTTCAGACAGCCTCGCTTCCGCAAACCCTTCTGTGAAGCGCCATCGCTATCCCACGCAGTGAGGTTGGCCTTGTTGATCCGATCCTCCGTGTCCGGGCAAGGTTTCCTTCACAGGCTACGGCTGCCTGTCAGCCCCTTCCCCATGTGAACGGCCCTACCGTCTCAGAGTTCTATGGGCTGATCCGACTCCCTGGCAGCCTTCGGCTTCCCTACTTGGCGTTTCGGCTCCGCCTACCTGGTCCTCTTCCCCAGGAGCCACCAGGGTCTCCCAAGTTCCTGACGCTTCTCTCCACGCATCCCACGCCCTTTGTGGACCCCGCCAGACCTTCAGAGCACTCACCTTTTCGCGCTCTCTGTATTGGCTTCTGGCCCGTTAACACCATCGCCGCCTGCTTTTGAGACTTTCGTCCCCTAGCTCTTTAACGGGGCTGTGTCAAGCTTCAGGGAGTGCGGTCTCCCTTGCGGGCTACGTGGTTCCCTGTGTACGCTTCAACTATCTCGTTCGATAGCTGATTCCAGTGTTTGTGTTCCCTCGCGGGCTCGCTGGGGACTGGAATCCCTCGTTTCCCAACGCCGGGAGCTTTCGGGTTCGGTACTCCTTGGACCGTCCTAGCCACCTCCTCCATAGCTGCAACACTCGGTATGAATGGTTGGTTAGACCTTATTCAAAGGGGACTTACCCCTTCAGAAGCGCCAAGCTTGCTTGGCGCACTAACGCTTGAGTTTAGCCGCTTACGGGCCAGCAAAACGTGACACATGTATCCATAACGTTGCTGGCAAAGTGTGGTTAAAAATCGCAGCGGTAGCAAGTCGGCTAGAACGATTTGTTGGGCGGCTACATCGGATTGAAACCACCCCCGATTGCACAACCAACCCCGCCATACATTCTACCTACGTTAACAGCCAATTTACAAATGGAAAACCCGTGTCAACTAACGGAGGCACGGTGCCGCCGTCGTGGGCACAGATAGGTTCAATTCACTCAGACTTCGTCGGCAAACCTACCTTCAATTACAGAAAGGCACGGTGCCTTTTTCCTCTTAATTTACCTTCGCTCCGGCGCGTGATGCGTGGAGCGTTTGCGGATGCTTTTTCCGCAATAAGCGGAACGCATGACGCGCCGGGGAGTAGGCTTAGGCAGCGGAATAGATCCCATTGTTATGTGGCGTTTTTCTATGTACAATTTGAACTAGTCTCATTCGATTAATAACCTTCAAGAAACAAGCCTTCGACTGGACCAATCTTGAACTGCTTTCCACTCGGAAGCGCTACATCAACTTCAGATATAGTTCTGTTATACGCAATAATGCCTTTTTCGTATTGCTTGTATGCAACACCTTCCACTACTTCAACCATTCCGGAAGTTGGTTTACCTAAATCCGTAAGGTAGAAATCATAATAAGCATGCTGATGGTCCCCGCCATCCCAATCATCGTTGTTGTCAGCATAGAGGATATAACCATTGTCAGGGATCACTACCGCCATTGCAGCAAACAATTTTGCATACTCATAATTCTCTTCGGTATTTCTATCGGCAACATAATCAACTGTGGTAATCTTCCAAGGTTCAAAAGCTATAATTTTTGGCCATTGTAAGTTTGTATTCCAATATTTAAGCAAGTCTTCCATCCTTTGAATAGATGTGTACGATCCCGAACTGGGTTCGTCGCTGTAAGTGAGAACGTAACCCTTACCGGGATCCGGCTTCCACAATTCCAAAAAAACGCCTGAAAGGTACTGCGCGGTTGGATCATCCGTACCCCAATTGACATTGCCCATAAATATGAATTCATCCCCGACTTTCTCACGAATGGCTTTTGCAATCGCAATCCGAGCGACCTCAACATCTTGCTCACTTCGCCCATTACCAGCGCCATTATGCCACCAATCCAATATTATTCCATCAAAACCAGCATCTTTATAATTAAGGGCCTTTTCTGCCAAAACACCAGGCCATTCAGGGTGCTCAAAATTAATAACCATGGTGTCACCATATTCAGAGTCCACATGGTAACCAAAGACTTCATCAAGGAAAAATTTTGAATCGGGAGATAAGGTTCTCCAACCAAGATTCCAATAATGCCATTCATCAGAGATAATATAAATCGTATTATCATCTGACTGCATATGAATACTTTGTGCTGGGGGCACCTGAGGCTGAGTAGATTCAATGTCCTTTGCTACGCCTGAGCCTGTCCAAACTAGACTATACGGGGTTTCACCGGAATCACAATCAAAATCAAACCCCGATGATTGCCCACAATTAATGCCCTCACCTGAGCCGGACCAGGGATAGAAAACTGGGATTGTTGGTCTGTTATCAATCTTTTCACTAATCGTGTAAAACTTTCCATCAAACGGTTCTATGACCAGTTCTGCCGGGCTTTCAACCGGATAACCACTTTCATCTAGTCCCCATACAATAATATCGTCTACACACACCTCCGTATTGGGGCCTGCGCCAAAGCCTGCGCGCCCAGATGTTCTTTTGTCATCGCTGACTTCAATCACGATTTCACCATTAAGGAAATACTTTAGATTATCCTCCACGAAGTGCAGTTGAACTTGCAACCATTCATCCTGGCTGATCGATACAGGGGACCCACCTAAATCTGAATAGGGTGGATAAAACCCTATGGCAGCCCATTCATTATTCCAGATGCTGGCTCTGTAACCATCAACCGATTGGTTGATCCTGATGTATGTTTCCGCAGATTGGCCCTCATTTGCTGAAAGGAATTTCATCCTAAGTGATACGGCGTAGTTTTCCCATTCATCGCGCCCAAATCCAAAACTACTCCACTCATCACTGATCTCATTGCAAAAGATGGTATTATCATCGCTGTCCTGATTTATATACCATTTCCGTGACCAATCGTTTAATCCGATTGGATATCCGTCTTCGAAGTCAGCGCTAAACAGGGTAGCTGCCTCTAGCAATTGTGCATCTGGGGTATTTGTCGGTTGGGGACTTGTCGCCGTTGGCTCAGGTGTTTGGGTGGGTGTGACAGTTGGGGCCGACGTTTCCGTTGGTGTTGCCGTCGGTTCAGGACTTGCTGTTGGTTCGAGCGTTGCGGTTGGTTCAAGCGTTGCTGTGGGCTGTGCAGCTTGTGTCGCCGCGAGAGCAGCTTGCACAGTTGTTTCTGTATCAGGTGTAGGTGTACTGGCGCAAGCAGATGTAATGATAGTTATCATAAATCCCAAGGCCATCAACAGATTACATTTTTTCATTATTAGCTCCTTTGCTCTTTTTGCCGCCCAATCGATCCGCACCGAACAGGCCTACGTGAACTGGATCAAGCGCTACATCCTGTTCCACGGCAAGCGGCACCCACAAGAGATGGGAGTCTCTGAAATTGAGGCCTTTCTCACCCACCTGGCCGTGGACAAAAAGGTGCCAGGCACTTCCTGAGCGGTTGTAAAAGCTGACGAGTCATTCTCAGTACTGATTCTCATCCCAAAACTGCTTTGTAAGTGCCTGGCACCTGACTTTAAAGCCCTGCCAAAGGCCTCATCGAACAAGCCCGCCAACGGGCCATAAAGAGCCTGAAGCGCAAGGCCATGAAACTGGGCTTCGAGCTGGTTCCCAACGCGGCCTGAACGTGGTCCTCTCCTGGCTTACTCCCCCTTGCTCGCCGTGAGGAAGGGCGTTGCCCCCCTGCCTCAAAGCTGCTCCAAAACCCTCCCATATCCCTCCTCAGGCCCCTCCAGACCCGTTTGAATCCCTTTCAGCACCGAAACAATCCCTCATCCCCCTGTCCGGTTCACACCTAGCCTGCCCAGTCAAGGATGTGTTTCTTGGGAGGCGACATATCATTATGTCTCTAAAACTTTTGGATCACGACAAAGTACAGATACCTAAGATTTTCATGTAGTTTAGGAGCCTCAAGAAGCTCGCGAACGCCATACTTACCTTTTCCCCAAGTCGTAATCAGATAAGGCATAAGAGTAATATCTGCCCCGAACGGGTCAAGTTCGGAAGCACCTGATGGCCCATGAAGACTACTATGTTCGATGATGCAAAGACCTCCAGTTCTAATGCAGCTCATCCAGGCGTCAAGGCACATTTCTGGATCATAACTATGATCGAATGAATTGCTATAAATAAAATCGACCGCTTCTATCCACTCGGGCTTGGTTTCATGAAAGTCCCAATGAATTGTATATGGAAACTGTTCAGCTGAATAAGATATCTCCGTCCCGATTACTTCGCAGCCGAGATATTTTCTGAACCATTCCTGTTCTTTTCCCCTTCTTGTTCCGTGGCAGATGCCAAAGCGCGGAGTTCCTATTTTGTTCTCGATATAATCCGAAAGGAACGCAATATTCTCTTCAAGCACCCTCACATTTTCTATCTTCCATATATTTCCCTCAGTCTGTATTTGCCGGTACTTTTCATAGTCAAAAGAACCATCCTTCTTCAAATACTTGTAAAGCATTAAGCCTGGTTCCTCGTCTCGATTTCTAGGAATCTTCTTGACTTCATACCCGAACCGATGAAGAAGTCCTTTAGCAACTTTTTCAAGCATATTGCAACCACAATACCTCATCGCACTAGAATCTGTCGCCCAACTTCTAGCGTCACCTTTGACTACTGCCAAAAAGGAAACCAGACGATGAGCCGTCTTAGTTCCCCCGGCGTGACTTGAATTGTGCCCATTCTGATTCGCCTTTGTTGGGCGAAGGTCTCCGACCGGGCTTTCTCGGCGACGGTCAGGAGACCTTGTCCAACAAGACATTTTCACCCTACTGCGGCACGTAGCGCAAGATCGGTTCGCGAGCTGCTCTGACCTCGTCCAGACGGCCCACAGGGGTGGTGTGGGGGGCATTGTGCAAGAGCTCTGGGTCTTTCACCGCCTCGTCCGCTATCTGGATCAAGGCGTTGGCAAAGGCATCGAGGGTCTCTTTGCTCTCCGTCTCCGTGGGCTCGATCATCAGCGCCTCGGGCACGATCAGCGGAAAGTACATGGTCGGCGGATGGAAGCGGTAATCCATGAGCCGCTTGGAGATGTCAAGAGCATGGACGTCGGGTGCTCCTCCTATCCTGCCCATGACCACGAACTCGTGCATACAAACGCGGTCGTGAGAAATCGGGTAGAGTCCCTTCAGTCTGGCCCGCAGGTAATTGGCGTTGAGCACCGCGTCCTGGCTGGCCTGCTTCAACCCCTCAGCGCCCAACATGCGGATGTAGGTATAGGCCTTGACAAAGACCCCAAAGTTGCCGTAGAAGGACTTCATGCGGCCGATGCTCTTCTCCGGCATGACCAGGTGGTAGCAGTGCTCCTCATGCTCGCACCCGCAGTCGCACGCACCATTCTTGACTACGATGGGTCCTGGCAGGTAGGGGGCCAGCTTCTCGTTGGCTCCCACCGGGCCAGCACCCGGCCCGCCGCCGCCGTGGGGCGTGGAGAAGGTCTTGTGCAGGTTGTAGTGCATCACGTCAAAGCCTAGATCTACCTGCTTGCAGATGCCCATGATGGCGTTAAAGTTGGCCCCGTCGCCATAGACCAGGCCGCCGCAGTCGTGCACCAACCGGCAGACCTCCATCAAGTTCTCATCGAAAAGGCCCAGGGTGTTGGGGTTGGTCAGCATCAGCCCGGCCACCCTCCCATCGCAGTGAGCCTTCAGGTCTTCCAGGTCCACGTTGCCCCGCTCGTCGGACTTTATCTCCACCATGGTGTAACCGCTCATGGTGGTCGAGGCCGGGTTGGTACCGTGGGCCGAGTCGGGGATGAGGATCACGTTGCGTTCTTTGTCGCCCCGCTCCTCGTGGTAGGCCCGCACCATCAGGATGCCGGTGAACTCGCCGTGGGCTCCGGCTGCGGGCTGCAGGCTCACCCCGGCAAAGCCCCCCAGTTCTTTCAGGAACTCTTGCAACTCGTACATGAGCTGCAGGTTGCCCTGCACGCTGCAATGGTCCTGATAGGGATGGGTGCGGGCAAAGCCGGGCAGCCTGGCCGCTTCTTCGTTAACCTTGGGGTTATATTTCATCGTACAGGAGCCCAGGGGATAGAAGCCGATGTCCACCCCCCAGTTGAGCTGGGAGAGCCGCATGTAGTGGCGGACCAGGTCCACTTCGCTCACCTCGGGCAGGGGCAAGTCGTCGCGCAGGTACTCTTCAGGGAGCGCCGCCTGGGGTACGTCCAATTCGGGCAGGAAGACGCCGCAACGACCGGGAGAACTTAATTCATAGATTACTGGTTCAGTCATATTTCACTCCTTCAGCCATGGCCCAATGTGGCACCGCTACATCATAGGCCATTGACTACAATTTGCTGATCCTGTCATAAGCCGGATCGTGCTTGGCGATATCGTCAATGACGATCCGCTTCTCTTTTTTATCAAGCAGATAGGGGATGCGATATGGCCCGCTGTGCAGACTGTAGAAATGGCTACCCTTGATCGGTTGGTGGGCGATTTGCTCTGCGTTCTCGGCCAGCCAGATGATCTTGCGCATAATCATCTGGGCCAATCCGGGGTTGCGTTTGGCCAATTTCCTCAGCTTTCGCCTGGCAGTGGGGCTGAACTGGCACGCATACATCAGAGATCAACCCCTAGCTCTTTTAGCTCCTCCAGTACCACCTCGCCACTGACCAACTCCGTCTTGCCTGCTTCGATGTCCTCGTAGTCTTTGTTGAGCTGAGCCAGGTACTCGGGGTCTACATCCTCCTCCTCGTACAGGACTTTGAAGCCCTCATCGTTGACATAGTAGTCTCGGCTAATCTCTTCCCTGACCACCTCTCTGACCGTCTCGGCAATTATCTCCCGCAAGTCACCAACGGTCAGATCACCGATGGGCTGATCAGTAGCTGCTAGATTTGCTTTGGCCATCTCGATCCCCCTTTTACCTCTTAGCTCGCGGCGGATTTGCGGCACGGTTGCGCCACAGGCAATCCGCCGCCGGGCGCTGGATTACAAATCCAGCGGGAGCAATTGCTGCTCACGATATGATTTCCCATAGAGCTTTTACCAGGCGGTCAACCTCCTCCTGGGTGTTCATCTCCGTGACGCAGAGGAGCATATAGTACTCCATGCCGGGGAAGTCACGGCCCAAGTCATGGCCGCCGACAATGCACCAGTCCTCCAGCAGGTGCCTGTTGAGCTCTGCTACAGGCATGGGGCAGCGCACCACGAACTCCTTGAAGAAGGGGCTCTCCCCCATGACGTCAAAGCCTTCCAGGGCTCCGACTTGCCGGGCCGCGTAATGGGCCTTGTGGTAGCACAACTCGGCCACCGTGCGCAGGCCGCACCTGCCCAGGGCCGCCAGGTAGACCCCAGCCGCCAGGGCTACCAGCGCCTCGTTGGTGCAGATGTTGGAGGTGGCCCTCTCGCGGCGGATGTGCTGTTCGCGGGCCACCAGGGTCATCACGAAGCCGCGCCGCCCCTTGGTGTCCACGGTCTGGCCGATGAGACGACCAGCCATCTTGCGCCCGTACTTTTGCTTGCAGGCGAAATAACCCAGGTAGGGCCCGCCAAAGTTGGGATGGTTGCCCAGGGCCTGGCCCTCACCGACCACGACGTCGGCCCCGTACTCGCCGGGAGGCTTGAACAGCCCCAGCGAGATGGGGTCGGCACTGACGATGAAAAGGGCTTTGGCCTGGTGGACGGCGTCAGCCAGCGATTGCAGGGCCACCGGGCTCTCCAGTTGGCCGAAGAAATCGGGGTTCTGGACGATGACACAGGCCGTGTCGTCGTCAACCAGAGCCTTCAGCCTCTCCAGGCCAGCCCCGGCTGGCTCCAAGAGAAGCGAGGTAGGTGGCACTCCCTCACCATGAGGGAGTTCATCGCCGACGACGGTCAGGCCCATGCCCTGGGTGTAGGTGCGCACCGTGGCCCGGTATTCGGGGTGGACGGTGGGGGCCATGATCACTTTCCTGCGCTTCCCACGGCCCACGGCCAGGGCCATGATGACCGCCTCGGCCATGGATGTAGCGCCATCGTAGTGAGAGGCATTGGCCACCTCCATGCCCGTCAGGGCACAGACCATGCTCTGGTACTCAAAGATAGTCTGCAAGGTGCCCTGGCTCACCTCGGCCTGGTAGGGCGTGTAGGCGGTATAGAACTCTGAGCGGCCCGTCACGTGTCCCACCACGCTGGGCACGAAATGGTCGTAGGCCCCTGCGCCCAGGAAGCAAGCGTAATGGTTGAGGTCGGCGTTCCGCTCGCTCATGGCCTGCAGTTCCGCCAGAATCTCTATCTCTGAGAGGGGCCTGGGCAGTTTTACCTCCGGATAGCGCACCGCCTCCGGCACGTCCACGAAAAGCTCTTCGACACTCTCCACCCCAATTTCGGCCAGCATAGCCTGCCGGTCGGCATCGCTATGGGGTACGTAGGACATCTGCTAACCTCCTTCTGCCTCTTCTTCGGCCACGGACTTGACGTATGCGTCGGCGTCCAACAGGTCGTCCAGTTCCGAGAGGTCGCTGGCGGTAAACCTGGCGAACCAGGCTGCCCCAAAGGGGTCCTCGTTGACCAACTGCGGAGCGTCCTCCAGTTCCTCGTTGACCTCGGTGATCTCGCCACCAATGGGCATGTAGACATCGGCGGCTGCTTTGACCGATTCCACGGTGGCAAAGACCTCACCCTTCTCGAAAACGTCGCCGATTTCGGGCAACTCCACATAGACGACGTCAGAGAGCTGCTGCTGGGCATAGTCGGTGATGCCCACCGTAGCCTCGTCACCGTCAACGCGCACCCACTCGTGGGTCTTAACGTAACGGCAATCCTTGTCAATCTTCATCGTTCCACCTTCCTTTCTGTTTTTTGTTTCATAACTAAGGGCCAGGGAAACTTATTGCTTATCTGATGGCCCTGAAATAACAAAGGGGGGACGCCAAATAACAACTACCCAGCGTTCCCCCTGTCTCTGTACCTGAGAGATTCCTCCTCAGCCACTGATGATGCGGTCAGTGAGATTGCCCCGTCGGTGTCTGTCGTAGACTCTCCAGGGGTGTCAAGACATGTGGTCCTTTTACCTGAGAGTTTCACCAACCGGTCAGGCCTTCCGGCTGGCTTGCCCCTTCGGTGCCCCCGTCTCACGACAAGGGAGGTCTCTCCCACATGTCTCATGACACAACGACCTGTCAATTGGTTCATCTCGATTATATAACAAGCCGCTCCAGTTGTCAATAGCTAATGACACAACACTCCTGGCCCCACCTGATAGTCAGGCCCAACTTCTGGGCCAGGCGCACCGCCTCCCTGGCCGGGTTGACGATGGCGTTGACGCCCGCTCGCACAGCCAGCGGGTCCAACTCGATCCGGTAGCGCCCCCGGGGTCTCATGCAGCCCAGATGGAGGGGCTTGTCTGGAAAGCGTAAACGGGATTCGACCAGTATGTCCACCACTTCCCCGATTTCGGGCGGCTGGCGGTCAGCGTAGCGAGTGCCAGCGGTAGGAATGAATACAATCAACACCAGCCCCTCGACTCCCAAATCCCCCAGGATTTCCAGAGCTCGAACCTCGTGAGCGAGCTCCCCACCCCGCAGGCCAATGGTGATGTGAGGCAAGACCCTGGCATACCGCCTGAGAAGCTGATAGCTTTGCACGTAATCTTCGACAGTCAAATCCAGGCCATAGACCTCACGGATGGTCTCGTCGTCGCCCACAAAATCAAAGGAGATTATGTCAACATAGGAAGCGATAGCCCTGATCTCGTCTTCCCCTATCAAGCCCACGTGCCAATTCATGACCCGACCCTGGCGGATGGCCTTTATCTCGTCCAGATGGGCGGTGACGGGTACCCGACCAAAGGCATCGCAACCGCCGGAGATGAGACAACTGGTGGTTCCGTCTACCCTGGCTTGCCAGATGGGCTGCATCCCTCGCAGGTAATGTCCGCCACAATGGGCACAGTCCAGGGCACACTGCGCACCGGTCAGACTGATGACTGCCGTGTCCACCGGGTTATCGAACTCGATCTCCATAGGAAAGTGGGCCAGCCTGACCTGCCAGGCTTTTTCCAACCGCCTGTCCTGAGCAAAGCCTGCCCTGAGCCTAGCCTGTCCTGAGCGCAGCCTGCCCTGAGCAGGGTCAAAGGGTCGAAGGGTCGAAGGGTCGAAGGGCTCGTGCATCATGATAGAAAGTATAACAGATAACCTATCCTTTGACAAACTCGACCGTCTCCAGGGCAATCGCATTTGAAATGAGCCCCGTCAAATTTGTCATTCTGAGTCTTCCATGGCGCGGGGCGTCATTCCTGGTGGCAGAAACTAGCTGGGAAGTTTCTGAGTAGCGACCAAAGGGAGCGAAGAATCTCGTTCGAGTCAACAATTCAAGCGATACAACCTGTCTCAACGTGGCCTTGCCTTTTCCTCTATCTTAGGCTATAATTTAACAGAGACTTCGTTTGAGGTATAGCGATGGCAAGTCTTCCACTCCACAAACCATACACCTATTCCAGCGGATTGTAGAGCACGGCATGGCCGCCGAGTCATGCTGCCCTGCAATCCGCTTCCCCACCGACCCACAAAACGCCTGTGGGTCGTGTCTTATAGAAACGATGGTGGAAAAACCTCTGCTCCCGCCGGATCGCCAAATCCGGCGGGTATGGCCTGGATTTGGCAATCCAGGCCGAGCGAGTCTCATGACCTCACAGACTTTAGGAGCAAGATTACAGATGAAATCCATAGATGAACAAATGGCAATTCTGATGCAAGGGGTCGAGTTCGGCGACGAGCAAATAAAAGAGACCATGGAGGCCGAGCTGCGGGAGCGGTTGGCCGAAGGACGGCCCTTGCGAGTATACTGTGGCTACGACCCAACGGCACCCGACATCCACCTGGGTCACACCGTCACCATGCGCAAACTACGCCAGTTTCAGGAATTGGGCCACGAGGTGACCTTTCTCATTGGCAACTTTACTGGCCTCATCGGTGACCCCAGCGATAGAGATAGTGTGCGCCGACAGCAAACGGCCGAGGAATTGATGGAGAAGGCCAAAACCTACACCGACCAGGCTTTCAAGATCCTGGACCGAGAGAAAACCCTTGTTCGATACAACGCCGACTGGTTGGCCAAGCTGACCTTCGAGGATGTCATCAAACTGGCCTCTCATTTCACCGTGCAGCAGTTCCTGGCCCGCGATCTGTTCGCTCAGCGCTATGGGCGGGGCGATCCCATCTGGGTGCACGAGTTTATGTACGCCCTGATGCAGGGCTACGATGCCGTAGCCATGAACACCGACGTCCAGGTCGGCGGCACCGACCAACTGTTCAACCTGATGGCCGGCCGCAAGCTGCAGGAAGCCTTCGGCCAGAAGCCCCAAATCGCTCTTACCTTCCCCATCCTGGTAGGCACCGATGGCCACTTGCGCATGTCCCAGACCACTGGCAATTACATCGGCATCAACGAGGCCCCCGAGGAGATGTATGGCAAAGTGATGAGCATCCCTGACCATGCCATGCTTGACTACTACATCCTGGTCACCCGTTTCAGCCCGGACGAGGTGGCAGCCGTGGAGCGTGGCCTGGCCGACGGCAGCCTGCACCCCATGGAAGCCAAAATGCAACTGGCGCGGGAGATCGTGTCCATCTTCCACAGCGATGAGGCAGCAGCCAGGGCCGAAGCCCACTTCAAGAAGGTTTTCCAGGAGCGTGAATTGCCCAGCGACATGCCCACCCATCGTCCCAGCGCCCCAGAGTTGAATATTGTTGACCTGCTGGTGGCCACCGAGTTGGCTAAATCCAAGAGTGAAGCCCGGCGGCTCATCCGACAAGGGGGCGTGAAACTGGATGGGGAGAAAGTGGGCAGCATCGAGTTGATGGTGTCCGTCAAGGACGGCATGATCCTGCAGGTGGGCAAACGCAGGTTCGTGAGACTCATCCAGGACGAATGAGGTGCAGGGCGTAATGAGCAACTCGCTAAAGTGTCCGGCAGAGAAATGAGCAAGCAAGGAGAGCAAATGATGAAAAAGCGCAAACGGTTGTGGATAGTGTTGGGAGTGGTGATTGTCCTGTGCATAGGAGCATGTGCTGGAATCGTGGCTCTGGTGTCATTGGCCAGCGGCCGAGGGATGGGGCTGGCTGAAGCGGTAGCCATCGTTCGGGTGGAAGGGGTCATTCTCTCTGGCTCCCCGCCAGTCAGCCCCTTCGACGGCGGTGGCGGAGCCTACTCTGATCGGATCGTCGAGTACCTGGAGCGAGCCCAGGAAGACTCGTCGGTCAAAGCCATCGTCCTGCGCGTCAACAGCCCCGGCGGGAGCGTGGTGGCCTCGGACGAAATCTACCAGCAAATGCTGGAAGTGAAAAAGCCCATCGTCGTCTCCATGGGTGAACTGGCCGCCTCCGGCGGCTACTACATCGCCGCTCCGGCCGACCTTATCATGGCCAACCCGGCCACTCTGACGGGCAGCATCGGGGTCATCACCCAGGTGCCCAACCTAGAGGAGTTGCTGGAAAAGATCGGAGTGGAAGTGGTGGTCATCAAGAGTGGCATCCACAAGGACGAGGGCAGCCCCTTCCGCGAGATGACCGAAGAGGAGCAAGCCATCTGGCAGGCCATCATTGACGAGGCTTATGGCCAATTTGTGGCTATTGTGGCTGAGGGGAGAGACCTGCCAGAAGAGAAGGCCCGGGAGATGGCCGATGGCCGGGTCTACACCGGCAAACAGGCCATGGAACTGGGTCTGGTAGATGAACTGGGCAACCTGCCCGAGGCCATTGACCGGGCCGCTGAACTGGGGGGCATTGAGGGCGAACCCCGGCTGGTGGAGTATCACCGCCCCCCGACTCTGTTCGAGTCCTTTTTCGGTTCCCTGGTCAGCCCCTTTCAGCCCTTCGACCTGGCGAGGCTGCTCGACCTGGAAGGCCGGCCCTCTCTGCAATATCTGTACGTCGAGCCGTAAAGCGATCCAATCTCGCCCCGCAATCCAAAGTTCTCCCCTATACCTATCACACCCCTATGCCATCCGCCGGTTCTAGAGGATGGCATGGGGGTGTCTTTTTGACAAAACAGCCCCTTTCGCTTATCATTGAGAATAAGATCGTAGACTAGCTTCTTTCCGGCGTTGGGAGGCAACCGTGAGCAAGGAATTGACAGAAGAAATCATTGAACGAATCGAAGATTACCTGGCTGGAAGGAGTACAGGCCAGGAGACCGCAGCCTGGGCAGTGGGTGTGATCACTCAGCGGACTTTCAACGCTGGTGAGAAGCTGGTGGAAGACGCCCTCACCGCACTGGCCGGTTTGCATGACGGCGATGAACGTTTCGATACAGCCCAAGAAGATTTGATCTACTTCAAGAACTGTCTGCTGGCCAAAGTGCCTTACACCGTCTCCCTCGAATTTCCCGTTAAAACAACAGCCGAAGAACAGAGCACCTACGAGATCGAGCCAAGGGAACCCAATGAATAGCTGGCAAGACAGCCGCGCTTTCCTCATTGACCTGGACGGCGTGCTGTACGACGACAACCAGCCCATCCCCGGCGCGGCCGAGACCATCGCCCACCTGCAGGAGAAGGGTTATCCCTTCCGTTTCGCCACCAATACTACCATGCGCTGCCGGGCTTCGCTGCAACGCAAGCTGGCCGGCTTTGGCTTCGAGGTGAGCGAGGATGAAATTTTCAGCGCACCTGTGGCGGCGGCCAGGTACCTGCGCAAGCAGGGGCGGCACCGGGTTTTCCTTCTCTTGAAAGAGGACGCCCACCGCGATTTCGCCGGGCTGGAGATCACCGATCAACAGCCCGACTTTGTGGTCATGGGCGACATGGGCGATGAGGTCAATGCCACCCTGCTGAACAAAGCCTTCCGCCTGCTCCTGGGCGGAGCAGAGCTCATCGCCCTCCAGAGGAACCGCTACTGGAAGACAGCCGAGGGACTCAGCCTGGATGCCGGACCCTTCGTGGTGGCCCTGGAGTATGCCACTGGCCAGCAGGCCAGGGTCGTCGGCAAGCCCTCGCCAGACTTTTTCCAATTGGCGGTGGACGACCTGGGGGTGCCGTTGGCCCAGGTGGCCATGATCGGCGACGACATCGAGGTGGACGTGGGCGGGGCGCAGCGGGCAGGGCTGAAAGGCATCCTGGTCAGAACAGGAAAGTTTCGGGAAACGGATCTGCTAAGGGGGATCGAGCCAGATGGAGTGATGGATTCCATCGCCGATCTGGTTGAGTACGTGTAACCGCTCCATCAACAAAAAATATTTCAAGGAGATAGGTAATGCCCATTAACAAATCGGACAAGATCTGGTTCAATGGCGAGTTCGTCCCCTGGGACGAGGCCAAAGTTCACGTTCTGAGTCATGCCCTCCACTATGGCTCCAGCGTCTTCGAAGGCATGCGTGCCTACAAGACAGCCACCGGGACGGCGGCATTTCTGCTCGATGGCCACGTAAAGCGCCTTTTCGAATCGGCTAAAATCTATCGCATGGAAATACCTTATTCCTTCGATGAGATAAAGGAGGCCATTCTGGAGACCATCCGCGTCAACAAACACGAGGCCTGCTACATTCGGCCCCTCGCCTTCCGGGGTTACGGCGACCTCGGGGTGGACCCGCGCGCCTGTCCGGTGGACGTGATCATCGCCACCATCGAGTGGGGGCGCTACCTGGGCCCGGAGGCCATCGAGCAGGGTGTGGACGTGTGTGTGTCCTCCTGGCGACGCATGGCCCCCGACACCTTCCCAGCCCTGGCCAAGTCTGGAGCCAACTATGCCAACTCCCAGCTCATAAAGTTGGAGGCTCTGGAAAACGGCTACGTAGAAGGCATCGCCCTGGACGTGGCCGGCTACGTCAGCGAGGGCAGCGGCGAAAACCTGTTCATCGTGCGGGATGGCAACCTCATCACCCCGTCGCTGAACTTTTCCTTGCTGGGTGGCCTGACTCGGGGCACGGTCATTACCCTGGCTAAAGACCTGGGCGTCCCCGTCCAGGAGCAGGCTATTCCCCGCGAACTTCTCTACATCGCTGACGAGGTCTTCTTCACCGGCTCCGCGGCTGAGATCACGCCCATCCGCTCCATTGATAAGATGATTATCGGTGCCGGCCGGCGGGGCCCCATCACCGAGCGGCTCCAGGTCGAGTTCTTCGGCATCATCGAAGGAGAGCTCCCCGACCGACACGGCTGGCTGACACCTGTGTAGCCACAGCATAGTGTGCAGGGAGGGCGACGGCCCCTCCCTGCTCTAATGTTCGCTGAACCCAGGAGGATTGCACCATGAAAGAGCGGGCAGCATTGCGATTTATAGAGGCCACAGCCGTTTTCCTCTTCGCCCTCCAGGCTATCCGGGTTCTCTTCTCTGTGCTCTTTGGCATCATCTACGACGTGGTCGTCACTGGCCCGATGACGCCCGTGGTGGCCGTCATCTTCCTGCTGTTGCTGCTGGCTTTTCTGTCACCTCTCTTCGCCCCACGCCGCACGTCCAGGCTTCGCTGGGCTCTGTTCATCCCGTCCCTTCTGGTCTCCCTGAGCCGGGCTCCCCTCACGCTGAATGACCCCCAGGCGCGTCTGTACAGCTCCCTGCTCATCATCGCTGCTTTCGGCTTTTACGCCGCCACCCTGCTCCGGCAAAGCCCCCTCACCTTCCCCCAGGCCCTGATTGCAGCCCTGGCCGTGGATCAGTTCCTCCGCGCTCTGGGCAACACCTTTGACATCACCCTGCGCGACGGCTGGTTGCCCTACCAGACGATTCTGTCAGTCGCCCTCGCCGGGCTTTCGTGGCGATTGTTTTCTCTTGCTCGGGGGAGGGTGGAGGAGGCTTCAGTCCATAGGCCAGGGCTTCTAGGTGGGCTGGCCATTGGAGCTTTCCTGTTCCTGGAATTGTCTCTACTCTCCTTCCCCAACGCCGTGGCCCGCTGGAGCGGGGGAAGATATGCTGCGCTGGCTCCCGCCCTGCTCCTCGTCACCCTCCTTCCCCTTCTGCCCGGTGTCCAGAGATGGCGACGGCGCTGGCAAGAGATGCAGAGCACGACTCCCTGGCTCTGGGGAATGATCCTCGTCCTCCTCATCTGCACCTCTCTTGCGGTCGGTTATCTGTTCAACGGGATTGTGGCCAGCGTTGCCCTGCTGCTCTCACAACTCCTGGTGTTGCTCGCCCTGCCCGGCGCTCTGACCGAGGACAGGGACCGCAGCGGCCTGGGGTTGGCCGTGGGCAACCTTTTCTTCCTGTTGCTCAACTTTGCCTACGCCTTTGCTTTCGCCTACGCCTACACTCTGCCATTCTTCCGGGGAACCGGTCTGCCCATCGTTTTGGTGGGCGCTCTGGTGGCGACACTGCCGACTGCAATAAAGCGGTTACCGCCTCCGACACAGGAAATACCATCGCGAGGGGTGCAGTGGGCCGTGGCCGCGCTCTTGGTGATCGTCTGCGCCGTTTTGGCCTGGCCTCCCACCCCGCAGATGAAGGAGGCGGGGCCAAATGTCCGCGTCGGCACCTACAACATCCACTATGGCTACCGCACTGATTGGAGGTTCTACCTGGAGGAGATGGCCAGGACCATCGAGGAGAGCGGGGCCGACATCGTGGCCCTGCAAGAGGTTGACGCGGGGCGGATCACCTCCTACGGCGTTGACGATGCCCTCTGGCTGGCTCGCCGGCTGAGGATGGGCGTTGTCTACCAGCCCACGGTGGAACACCTGACCGGCATCGCCCTCCTCTACCGTTTCCCGTTGCAGCGAGCGGAGGGACAACTCTTGACCAGCCACTTGGAGCAGACAGCCATCGTGCACGCTCAGGTCAGTGTTGGGGGTGAGCCCCTCGACGCCTACGGCATCTGGCTGGGGTTGGAGCCGGAGGAGCGGGCCGCCCAACTGACTGACGCTCTAGAATTCATCGCCGGAGAAGGGCCGGTGGTCTTGGGCGGGGATTTTAACTCCACGCCCGATTCCCCGGTCTACCGCCGCCTGGTGGAAGCGGGGTTCGATGATCCTTTCGTAGCGGGTGGATTCGAACCTGCTCCCACTTTCCCTTCCGAGTCCCCGCAAAGGCGCATTGATTATGTCTGGATGCGGGGCCTCAGCGCTGTGAATGCCCAAGTCCTGGATTCCACCGCTTCAGACCATCGTATGGTGGTGATTGAAGCGCGTTTTGAGTGACGATTCGGAAGGTGTCATCTCTGCAAAAGAAAGGAGCCGCCCCAGGTTGAACAAACCACAGGCGGCTCCTGATTTTGCCGGGTGAGCGGAGGAAAAACGTCCAGGCTCTAGCCAATAGCCACGTCAGCAGCTAGATCGCCTCTGCTAACAGTACCCCCAGAAGTCCCACCACGACGCCCAGGTGGAGCAAAAGGTTGCTCTCACCCAGAAAAGACAGGCTGGAAATGTACTGCACGATGAAATTTAGGATCACCAGGAGGATGCCAATCAGAATGGGAAGACCCTTCACCCTTTCCAGGAAATCTGCTATTTTTTGCATAAGTACCAGCACCTCCTTTATTGCGACCGGGCCTCGTGGTAGTCCCCCCTGTGCAGATTATAGCCCATACCTGCTCAACTGTCAATCCGGCATAAACCAGGGGCTCGCGCAGCGAATCCTGGGGTGCCTTCGGCCCGAGGGCTTCGACCGAGCTCAGCCGAGGTCCTCAGGTCAAGGGCTTGAGGGGACTTTCGAGCCCTCAGGGAAAGGGGACACTGGGAGGACATCCCCTATACCCCATGCCTAGCGGCGCGGTCAAACCAGATAGCGGCGGAAGGCCTCCAGATACCTGGCTGGCAGCCGTCCAGCTAAAACCGTCCCCTCCTTGCTGTGCTCTTCGCTGTCTACCGTACCCTGCCGGTGAAAAAGGGAGACCAGGCTGCTCTCATGGTAGGGAATACGGACGGTCACGTACACCAACTCCTGGTTCAGCACCGTTTCCACGCGGGCCAGAAGCTCCGTGAGCCCCAGCCTTTCTTGGGCCGAGATGGCCAGGCTGTTGGGGAATTCGGCCACCAGTTCCTGTATCAGAGATGGGTTCCCCAGTTTGTCAATCTTGTTGAGAGCCACCACCACGGGCTTGCCCGTGGCTTCAATCTCAGTCAGGGTTTCCTCCACAGCCCGGCTCTGCTCCAGAGCGTTTGAATGCGTTATGTCAACTACATGCAGGAGCAGATCGGCCTCGGTAACTTCTTCCAAAGTAGCTCTGAAGGCTGCCACCAGGGTTGTGGGAAGCTTCTGAATGAAGCCGACCGTGTCGGTGAAAAGGACCTTCCGGCCCTCCGGCAGAGTCACCCGCCGCGTGGTGGGGTCGAGAGTGGCGAAGAGCTTGTCCTCGACCAGCACGTTGGCATTGGAGATGGCGTTGAGCAGAGTTGATTTGCCAGCGTTTGTGTAGCCGACGATGGCCACCACAGGGATGGCAGCCTTCCGGCGACGGCGGCGATAACCACGACGGTGGGTGCGCACCTGCTCTAGCTCCCGCTTCAGGCGGGCGATGCGCCGGCCGATCCCCCGCCGGTCGGTTTCGAGCTGGGTCTCGCCTGGCCCCCGCAACCCTACCCCAGCCGCGCCCCCACGCGCCGTCCCACCTCCAGCCTGGCGGGCCAGGTGGGTCCACTGGCGCGTCAGGCGAGGAAGCCGGTACTCGTACTGAGCCAGTTCCACCTGGAGGGCTCCTTCGCGGGTGTGAGCGTGGCGGGCAAAAATGTCCAAAATGAGAACCGTGCGATCCAGGACTTTGACATTCTCACCCAGGGCTTTCTCCAGGTTGCGCTGCTGGCGGGGCGAAAGCTCGTCGTCGAGGATGAGGACGTCGTAGCCCAGCCTGTGGCGATACTTGACCAGTTCCTCCACTTTGCCCTTGCCAATGAGGGTGGCCGGGTTGATGGATTCCAGGCGCTGATAGGTTTGGCCCACTACCTCAACTCCGGCTGTGCGGGCCAGTTGGGCCAACTCCGCCAGCGAGTCCGCCACAGGCCAGCGGCCATCTGACGAAGGAGAGCCCCGGCTCTTCATTTCTATGCCCACCAGGAAGCCCCGCTCAATGGGCGCTTCTGTGGGTATGATCACTTTAGCGATAGATACCTCCTTTCTTGGAGATTAGAAATTGGAAATTGGAGATTTGGAATTGGAAATTGAACTGGCCTTGTCTATTCCCTGGGCAACCCGATCACGGTCAGGCTGCGGGGGTGCTCTACGTTGAAATCGAACCGGATGGCCCGTTCCTCCCCGGGCTCCAGGTCCAATTCCCACTCCAGGATGCCCAATTCGGTCTGTTTGGTCGGTTTGGGCTCGGCCATGTCCAGCCTGATCTTGATCTCCTCGTGTCTGGCCACCGGTATCTGATCGGAGACGATTATTCTCTCGCGCCCATCCCGCAGGTTCTGCACCTTGATCCGGTAGGCGTAGTGCAGGCGGCGCTTGTCACCGATGAATTTCTTGTCCACCTCGCTGGCCACCAGTTCCCGCGAGACCTTGATGCGTTCGTCCACACCCAGGAAGACTCGGAACTCCTGGCCCGGGGCGACGGCCCCCGGCTCCTGGCCCGGCACGATGGTCGCCAGGGTAGTGGTGCCCACGTATTCGCCCCCGTAGAAGATGTTGGCTGGACCGGGCAGGAAGACATAGTCCGTGTCGTTGGTGACGGTGGCCCGCCGGTAGGCCTGGCTGACCAGTTTGGGGACGGCCACGTAATCCAGCCGGGGAGTCAGAGAGAGAGCGGCCACGGTGGTTTTGTGGGGCGAGCCGTCGCTGGGGATGGTGGCCGGTTTGGCGACACGGAAGGTCAGGGCCGCGCTGGTCTCCTCCACCTCGGCGGTGACGGCCTCCATCTCCACTGGCTCGGCTTCCTCTTCCTCCATCCCGGTCAGCGCCTCAAATGCAGCCACCGGTTGAGCTGGCGGGGCAAAGGCGGCCTTGCGCAGCCGGGCGGCCCTGGGCACAGGAGCGGCACTTGGAGGAGGCGGCGGGGCAGGCACGCTGACGTACCAGGGCCGCAGCTCAGGCAGAAGGGTGGCCAGGGCCGGTTTAGCCGTGGAGAGGGACAGGGCTACGTCCTCCCAGTCCTCGCCAGTGTGCTGGGTCACCTGGCCCAGGTAGGTCAGATGGCTGATGGCTGATGGTTGATGGCTGATGGCTGACTCCTCGGTCCTCTCATCTGCCCGAAGGCCCTGGGAGTGCGGATGCAAGTCCGCATCTGAGCCCAGCCGAAGGTCGTAGAGGGGCTTCCAACTGGCGTTCCGCACCACATAGGTCACTTCCGGCTCGAACTCTCCCTGGCCCAACACCTCCACGTCCACTGTCACGGCGTAGCGTTGCCGGGGCTGGGCCGAGCGCTGTTGTTCCAACTCGTTGCGCAGTTTGGTCAGTTCCTTTTCCAGTTCGCGGCGCTGGGCGGCAGCCTCCCGCAGCCCTTGGCTGGCGGCGGCCATCCCTTCGGCTATGAAGGCCAGCATCTCCTGGCCATCGGCCACCTTGGATTTGCCGAAGGCGATGCCTCTGGAGAGGTTCTCGCCAGCGGCGGCGCCGAGGCCCTTCAGGAACTCCAGTTGGGACTGGTGGGCTGCGGCCTGGTCGGCCAGGGTCTTGTCCTGATCCTCCAGCTTTTCGATCTCCCTCTCCAGTTCAGCCACCGTGGCCGTGGGTGGCTCCTGGTAGAAGGTTTTGGCCACGTCCACGGCCAGGATGCGGGCCTGGGCCGTGCCCTTTCCTCCAGCGCGCACCGACTCTGGCAGCAGGCTGAGGGGCAACTCCCCCACCTGCAAGCGATGCTCTCCCCGTTCCAGTTCCGCCGTGCCCCGCCGCGTCACCCGCGCCCGGTCGGGGTAGATGGTGACCTCGGTGATAGTGGTATCCAGTTCGGTCACGGTTGTCTCCTTTCAGACCTTCTCCAAGGCAATCAGTGCTGCTCCCAATGCCCCCACAACCTGGGGCTCCTGGTAGATGTTCAGCCGAGTGCCCAGTTTCTCCTCGATAGCTCTGACGACTCCGATATTCTTGGCTACCCCGCCGCTCATGGTCACCTGCTCCTGCACCCCCACCCGCTTCAACATGGCACTAATGCGATTGGCGATGGCCGCGTGGAGGCCGGCAATGATGTCCTCGGTGGCCCGCCCCTCAGCGATGCGCGAGACCACCTCCGATTCGGCAAACACAGTGCACGTGCTGCTGATGGTCACCGGGTGCCTGGCTTGCAAGGACCGCTCGCCCATCTCCTCCAACTGTATCTCCAGGGCTTTGGCCATGACCTCCAGGAAGCGGCCTGTACCAGCCGCACATTTGTCGTTCATGACGAAATCCAGAACCCGCCCGCTCCCAACCCTGATCACCTTGCTGTCCTGCCCGCCGATGTCAATGACAGTGCGCGTCTCAGGGAAGAGGAATTGAGCCCCTCGGGCGTGGCAGGTGATCTCCGTGACCTGGACGTCAGCGAAAGGCACCATCTGCCGCCCGTAGCCGGTGGAGACGACGTAGGACACGTCGTCCTCCACCAGACCGGCCAGGGCCAGCGCCTGGGCATAGGACCTTCGGGCTGCCCGCTGGCTGCTAGCCCCAGTGTTGACGATGCTGTAGGCCAGAATCTCGTTGTCACCGTCGAGGATCACCGTGTCCGTAGACAGCGCTCCCACGTCCACACCCGCTACAATCACTCTGTCCCTCCTGCCTATAAGTTTACCACACTCTTCCAGGTCGTCAAGTTCGGTTCGGTTCGCGTCCATCGGATGCACAACCCCGATGTGGACCGCTGTGTAGCCCTCACCAAGGAGTGAAACCGACTTGACAAGAGAGAGGTAACCATGCTATAATGGCAACCACGGGATAGTTAAGAGTTTCACATTCTCCCTAAGCACGGCCGGCATGTTCAGGTGGTGTAGATAGTAGCTGGCCTTGCAGAAGCCCGATTATTTCGGTTCCACAGAACCTCTGTAAATCATGAAGAGGACGAGAAAGGGGGTGAGAGCAGGCTAAAATAAAGATCGAACGATCCGGAAGTGAAAATGACAGGAGGGATCATGTCCCTCACAATTCTCAAGGAGGAGGAAAAAATGTTTAGAACTAGAAACAAGAAATGGGCGATCTCAGTCACTCTCATGATCGCCGCTTTGCTGCTCTCGACCTGTGCACCAACGCCGGAGAAGGTTGTGGAGACGGTCGAGGTCACCAAGGAGGTTGTGAAGGAGGTTATGGTTACGCCGACGCCGGTGCCTCCAGCGCCAGTGCCAGACGTGATCAAGATCGGCGTTTATGAGCCGATGACCGGAGCTATGGCTGCTGGTGGACAGATGACCTTGGATGGCATCATCCTGGCCAATAAGCTGAAGGCCGAGGTCCTGGGGAAGCCGGTAGAGATCGTCGTGGTGGACAACAAGAGCGACAAGACCGAGGCGGCCACCGCCATGTCCCGCCTGATCGAGGCCGAGAAGGTTGTGGGCGTGGTCGGCAGCTACGGCAGCTCTCTCTCCATGGCTGGCGGGGAGGTGGCCGAGAAGGCAGGCATCCCCGTTGTCGGTTGTTCGCCAACCAACCCCTTGGTCACTGCAGGCAAGAGATACTACGTCAGGGCCTGCTTCATTGATCCCTTCCAGGGGGCAGTGATGGCCAGGTATGCCGTGGATGAGTTAGGGGCCAAAACAGCGGCCGTCATCCAGGACGTCGCCCAAGACTATTCCGTCGGCCTATCCGCCTTCTTCAGGAATACCTTCATCGAGCTGACCGGGGACCCCAAGAACATTGTCGCTTTTACCTCTTATCAGACGGGGGACACGGACTTTACTGCTCAGTTGACCTACGCTATAGCCCAGAACCCAGACGTGATCTTCTCGTCAGGGTACTATGGCGAGGCGGCACTGCTTGCAAGGCAGGCAAGGGAGCTTGGCTACGAGGGTGCGCTGTTGGGCGGAGACGCCTGGGATGCCCCGGAACTGATCGAGATCGGCGGGGAGGCGGTGGAAGGTGTAGCCTTCAGCACCCACTACCATCCGATGGGGGCTATCACCTCCGCTTCCGCCGACTTTGTGGAGGCTTTCAAGGCGGAATACGACAGGGAACCGGATGCCTTCGCTGCCTTGGGCTATGACGCCTACATGCTGCTCCTCGATGCGATCGAACGAGCTGGCTCCGTTGATGGCGATGCCGTAGCCGACGCGCTATACGCGACAGATAAATTCGAGGGGGTCACGGGCTGGATAACACTGGATGAAAACGGTGATGCTGTCAAGAGTGCCGTGATCAAGACCGTTAAGGACGGCAAGTTCGAGTTCTTAACCAGTGTAGAGCCTTTCTAGGCCCCACATCTGTGAATTAGGAGGAGAAGAGGTACCTCTTCTCCTCCTAATTTTTCGTCTTATTGTTTAGGTTTCGGTTCTAGAGAAAGGCAGTTCTGTAAATCAAGCTATGATCGCCAGCAGAATAGCGATGCTTGAGGGCAAAGGCATAGCTGTTGAATGGGCCCGTGAATTGGCGGAGGGCAAAAAGGATCTCATCAGACTGGAGACAGCGGACCCTAATTTCGACACGCCCCCACATATTATCGAAGCAGCCAGAAAGGCTCTTGATCGGGGTCATACTCACTACACCGATTTCCAAGGTTTGCCTGAGTTGAGGGAAGCCATCGCCGAGAAGCTGGAGGCCGAGGCGGGGGTGTCTTACAACCCCGATACCGAAATCCTTGTCACCAGCGGCACCGCTGAGTCCATTTATATCGCTATTCAGGGCACCATAAATCCTGGTGATAAGGTCATTTTAACCGATCCGACTTATCTTATCTTTGAGCCATGCGTTATGCTGGCCGGCGGCATAGTTGTTCGGGTACCCCTTATTGAAGGATCTGGATGGACTTTAGATGCGAAAGAGTTGAAAGCCAGAGTAGGGCCGAGGACGAAAGCGATTATCATCAATTCCCCTAATAACCCTACTGGCACAGTCTTTAGCCGTACTGAATTGGAACAAGTAGCCGAAGTAGCTCTTGAAAATGATCTTATTGTTCTATTCGATATGCTCTTTGATAAACTGGTTTTCGCCGGGGAGAAAATGGAAAATGTGGCTTCCATCCCTGGCATGAAGGCGCGCACTATCCTGCTGGGTGGTTTTTCAAAAGTCTATTCCATGTGTGGTTTCAGGGTAGGCTGGTTGGCCGCCGATGCAGAGCTCGTATCCTGGTTGACGAATACATTGCATTTGTACGTCTCTATTTGCGCCAGCGGCATAGCTCAGGAAGCAGCCATAGCTGCTTTGCGGGGATCACAGGACTGGTTGGAAGAGTGGGTTACCAGTTATCAGCAGCGCAGGGATCTGTTAGTCGAGGGGCTAAACAGCATAGACGGCATCCGTTGTCAGTGGCCAAAAGGGGGATATTTTGTTTTCCCTGATGTCTCTGAGATAGTAAAGGATGCGTACAAATTCGCTCAAAGACTGATTGATGAGGCAGGTGTAGTGGTCACTCCCGGCCCGGATTATGGACCTCAGGGCAAGGGTCATGTGCGCATGGTCTTCGGAGCGACCTCAGAGGATGGGATACGTGAAGCTGTAGAGAGGATGAAGAGACACCTGCCTTTTAGTTAGCAGCCTTTCTGGGCTGTAAAATTTCAGGAGGAGTACATGGACCTAAACATGTTCTTTCAGCACTTGGCCAATGGCATCTCTCTAGGGGGTCTGTATGCCTTAATTGCCATCGGCTATACTATGGTTTATGGCATACTGAGGCTCATCAACTTTGCCCATGGCGATATCTTCATGATGGGCGCTTATGTGGCCTTCTATGGGATTTCCCTCTTCACCTTGCCATGGTATGTGTCCTTCTTACTGACGATTCCTTTGGTGGCTGTCCTGGGGATGGGGGTGGAGAGGGTCGCTTATCGCCCCCTCAGGGATGCGCCTCGGATTTCGGCCTTGATCTCCGCCATCGGGGTTTCCCTCTTACTAGAGAACGTCGGCATTGTGGTTTTCGGAGGGAGGCCGAAGGCCTTCCCTCGTCCGCCGCTTTTCGCTCAAGAATGGAACTGGAGCGGGGTTCGTATCCTTAGCCTCACTGTCTTCATCGTAGTGATCTCCCTTGCCTTATTGGTAGGTCTATTCTATCTGGTCTACAGGACAAAGACGGGACGGGCTATGAGAGCAGTGTCGTGGGATTTCGAGGTCGCCAAACTCATGGGAATCAACATCAACCAGACCATTTCCCTTACCTTTGTCATCGGCTCTGCCCTGGCGGCGGCTGGGGCCATTATGTGGAGCATGAAATTCCCCCAACTGCTGCCTCTGATGGGGGTAATCCCTGGACTAAAATGCTTTATCGCTGCCATCCTGGGGGGGATTGGGAGCATCCCCGGGGCCATGTTAGGCGGTTTTATCCTCGGAGTGGGAGAAATCATGATCGTCGCCTTCTTCCCGGAATTGGCAGGCTGGAAATACGCCTTCGCCTATTTGGCTTTGATCCTGATCCTCCTTGTGAAACCCACGGGCTTACTCGGCAAAGTAGCGGAGGAGAAAGCGTAATATCATGAGAAAAGAGATTCCAAGAATCCTGACAGTAATAAGCTTACTAGTGCTTTTTCTATTCCTATGGTGGGCTGAGGGACATTTGGATCCCTACATCCGCAGGATCTTGAACCTCATCGCCATCAACATCATCTGGGCTGTGACATTCAACTTGATCTACGGCTATACCGGGCAGTTCTCCCTCGGACACGCGGGCTTTATCGCCGTCGGGGCCTATGTTACGGCACTATTGACCCTGTCACCGGCTCAGAAAACGCAGAATTTTTTCCTCACTCCCTGCATCTGGCCTCTGAGCATCACCCAATGGCCATTCCTGCCCTCGTTGATAGTGGCAGCTCTCTTGGCTGGAGTCTTTGGCGTTTTGATCGGCATCCCCTCTCTTCAATTCCGCGGCGACTACATGGCCCTTGTGACCCTGGGCTTTGCTGAGGTAATCAGGGTGATCAACATGAACATACAGTCCGTGACCAACGGCTCGCTGGGCTTGAAGGGAATCCCCGATTACACGAACCTCTTCTGGAGTTGGGGATGTGCTGTCTTTGCCATCTTTGTCGTCCGGATGTTGGGAAACAGCAGCTATGGGAGGGCTTTCAAAGCCATACGAGAGGATGAGATCGCTGCTGAGACCACTGGAGTGAGCATCTTCTATCACAAGCTCATGGCCTTCACCATTGCTGCCCTGCTGACTGGTTTGGGCGGGGGGCTCCTCGCCAATCTGATAAGCACCATTGACCCAAACCTTTTCAGCTTCCTTCTATCCTACCAGGTGCTGACCATTTTGGTGCTGGGCGGGGTGGGGAGCATAACCGGTAACGTCCTGGCTTCGATCATCTATATCAGCCTCTTCGAATTATTGAGACCCATTGACCAGCCCATGGTCTTAGGAAGCATAACCATTCCAGGACGCCCAGGGATGAGAATGGTGATGTTTTCCCTCATATTCCTACTGGTCATTCTCTTCTACCGCCGGGGATTGATGGGGTCCAACGAGCTCTCCTGGCGCTGGCTATTATCGAAGCTGCAGCCAATATTCAGGAGAGAAAGGCAAAAAGGATGACACTCCTAAAGACTGACAGCTTATCTAAGCACTTCGGAGGGCTTGTCGCTGTTTCCGATTTCAAGGTCGAGATAGAGAAAGGGGAGATAGTGGGACTCATCGGCCCTAACGGTTCGGGCAAGACCACAGTCTTCAATCTGCTAACCGGTATATACAAGCCCACAGCAGGTAAGGTCCACTTCGACGAGAAAAACATAACCGCGTTAAGGCCGGATAAGATAACCGCCTTGGGCATCGCCAGGACCTTTCAGAATATCCGCTTGTTCTCGACGCTCAGCGTCCTTGATAACGTCAGGATAGGCCACCACCTACGGCTAAAGTCTTCTCCCTTTGTTGCTGCCCTTGGATTGCCTATGTATAGGCGGGAGGAGGAGGAGATCACCCAGAATTCAGTGAAACTACTGGAGACCGTCGGTCTGGCCGACGTTGCCCAGGAAGAGGCAGGCGGTCTTCCCTATGGGCAGCAGAGGAAACTGGAGATAGCACGCGCCCTGGCCACAAGGCCCAAGCTGCTCCTTCTCGATGAGCCGGCGGCCGGCATGAACCCTGAGGAGATCCGCGAGTTGATGGATTTCATCCATAGGATCATGGAGACATTCGACGTGACGGTATTCCTGGTGGAGCATCATATGAGATTGATAATGGGTATATGTCCCAGAATCTTGGTGTTAGACCACGGGGTCACCATTGCTCACGGGACCCCTGATGAGATCCAGAACGATCCCAAGGTTATCGAAGCCTATCTGGGTGTGGAGGAGGAAGAAGATGCTTAGTCTCGCGAACCTCCACGTTTACTATGGCGGAATTCATGCTCTCAAGGGCGTCTCCCTCGAGGTTCCAGAGGGGAAAATAGTGACCCTCATCGGGGCCAACGGAGCTGGCAAGAGCACCACCCTACGGGCCATCTCTGGGATTGTCAAGCCGCAGGAAGGGCGGCTAACCTTCGAGGACAAGGACCTGACGGGGTTGCAGGCCTATGACATCGTCGGGCTGGGAATAGCCATGGTCCCCGAGGGCAGAAGGGTCTTCACCAACCTGACAGTGATGGAGAACCTGCTGGTGGGAGCCCATATCAGACGGGACTCTGCGGGCGTGCAAAGGGATTTGGATTGGGTATGCACGCTCTTCCCGAGACTCGAGGAGAGGGCCTCGCAGAGCGCTGGCACCCTGTCCGGTGGCGAGCAGCAGATGCTGGCGGTTGGCCGGGCTTTGATGTCCAGGCCCAGGTTGTTGTTGATGGATGAACCATCGCTGGGACTCGCTCCTAACCTGGTGCAGGAGGTCTTTAAGACCATCAGGCAACTGCACGACGAGGGGACAACGATCCTACTGGTTGAGCAGAACGCCCGCGCTGCCCTTCGCACCGCAGACTATGGCTATATCCTGGAGACAGGCGAGATAGTCCTGGAAGGGCCCGGGAGGGAGCTACTCCACAACGACGACGTGAGGAAGGCATACTTGGGGGTGGAGTGATAATCTCCATATTGATACAAAATGAATGAATTAGAAATCGTAGATCCCGAAATCGCCGCTGCCTTGAAAAACGAGTTAGCACGCCAGGCTCTCACCATTGAGCTTGTTGCGGCGACTAACTTTACCAGCCGAGCGGTCTTGGAGGTGCAGGGCAGCGTCTTCGCTCACAAGACTCTGGAGGGATACCCTGGGAGGCGCTATCACGGCGGCCATAGATATGTGGACGTCGTAGAGAATCTAGCCATCAAGCGCGCCAAAGAGATCTTTGGGGCTGAGCACGCCAATGTGCAGCCTCACTCCGGGGTAAGCGCTAATACGGCGGTCTATTTCGCTGTCCTGCATCCCGGAGACCGCATCCTGGGGATGGACCTGGCTACTGGGGGCCACCTATCCCATGGACATCAGGCCTCCTTCAGTGGGAGAGTTTACCAGGCTTCGGCTTACGGCGTGGATCCAGATTCAGAGTTGATAGACT
>JBGVTF010000427.1:0-3397 GCA_041862415.1 Anaerolineae bacterium
GAGTACGGGGACGTGGCTCAGGCGCGTTCTGCCCCCATAGCACCCCAGAAAGGGACGGGTAATGAAAATGAGCAAAGAGTTTGCCAATGGTGCGGTGCTGGCCGTTTACCATCACGGTGCGCTACACCTATCAGAATCGGTGGACTGGCTGGATGAAGGCCAGACCGTGGAGATTTACATCGCTCCGGCCAGGCCCCACGGTGACTCCGAGTGGCAGCCACCCCCATGGTGGGACGAGTGGCTGGCCGAACTGGCGGCCATGACTCCCTGGGAACGAGCCGGCCGCTGGCCCGACGAACTGACCCCGCAGCAGATCCAGAGCCGAGTGGAGGCGGTGCAACGCAATTACGGCCTGGTCGAACTGGATGATCCAGAGTTGGCGTTGGAAGTAGCCACCAGTGACGAGCTCTCGGAATGGAACCTCGATCTATGAACCTGGCAAAGCTTCCTCGTGGCAGCGAGGTGTTCGTTGACGCCTCCATCCTCAGTTTGTACTTCACCAAACAAAAGCCCTTGGGTGCTATCTGTCGGGCATTTTTAGACCGCTGTGCCAGCCGGGATTTGAAAGCCTACACTTCGGTAATCACCGCCGCTGAAACCATCCACAGGGTCATCGTCGCTGAAGCCATACGCCGCTACGAGTTGCCTCCGCGCAAGGCTGTCACTTACCTGAAGCGGCATCCCGATAAAGTGAAAGAACTCCATGAGCACCTGAAGGTCGCCAGCGAAATCTACCGTCTCGGTGTAGACATCCTGCCTGTGACCCACATCCACCTGCATCAGAGCAAACATTTCCGCACCGACTATGGGCTGATGACCAACGATTCGCTGATCGTGGCCGTGATGCAAGACCACAAGCTCGTCCACATTGCCACCAACGACCGCGATTTCAAGCGGGTGCGGGGCATCAAAGTCTGGATGCCGATTGAGTAGAGGCACGGCCACTCCCCAGAAGCGAAGCGTCTACAGACATTTGAAACAACTCCGACTCCCCCTCTAGCAAGGCTCGCAACTCCACCACTTCGTGCAGCAGCGCGCTGGTGCCATAGTAGCCGCCCACGGCAATGTCGGCCAGCGTGGGTGCATCCTCCCCCTGCAACAACTGGACGTAGCGGGCAACTCGCTGCAGGTCCTGTTCAGTGATGGCGTACTGGGCGACGGTGGCCGGGTCAAAGTCGGCCAGGCTGATCTCCACGGACACTCATCCTTGGACCAGAATGAACACTATTAGTATAACACATGCTTTGGCTTTTGCCAAGAGTCTTAGACTACGTCCCGCAATGGCAAAAGCAAAGCCGCCCTGGAATCAGAGCGGCTCTTTTCCCCCTACGGTTGGTGCCGCTTCCTGGGCCTCCCTCTCCCAGCCGCACTGCGGGCAGCGGGGCTTCTCGCCTATGAACTTGTCGCATTGGGGGCAAGAATATGATTGGGTTCAACTTGACTCTCCGTCGGGAAGGTCCAGATCCTCCTGAATATGACAGCAAATTGGGGGGATTAACCGAATTCATGCCGCAGTTGCGAGGTTAAAACGCCAATTCGCTTCATCCTTTCTATTCGATGTCATATCTTGCCGGGTCAAAGTCGGCCAGGCTGATCTCCACGGATAGTCATCCTCGGGGCAATCTGCAGCTCCTTATCCTCTGTTTCCGGCCGGGGTACTATACTAAGGGCAGTTTCTCACCCCCTGCGACCCGCCTCCCTTCGGCTGCGCTGCCTTCGACTTTGCTCAAGACAGGCAGGACAGGTCGCGGGATTTCAGATTTAGTTAGCAGTTAGCAGGGGACAGGGGACAGATAGCACTATGGAGAACCCCTGGCGCAACGAAAACCGACGAGGCCGTACCAGTAGACGGGATAGCCCCAGAAGCGGTAGGCGCGGCGAGCGTCCACACGATTGTCGCCCCACGAGCCGCCGCATCGGGCCCAGACGGATTACGTCCGGGCAATTGGCTGTAATAGCCTGAATCGTACCAGTCGGCCACCCACTCCCACACGTTTCCCGCCATGTCCAGCGCCCCATACGGGCTGGCCCCTTTCGCCTTGCTCCCCACCGGCACTGTTGGCCCACCACATTCACCGTACTGAGCGCGGTCACAATCTATCCCCTCGCCCCAGGGATACGTCCGCCCATCCGTCCCCCGCGCCGCCTTCTCCCACTCGGCCTCGGTCGGCAGCCGCTTGCCTGCCCACCGGCAGTAGGCATCAGCCTCGTACCAACTCACATAAACCACCGGGTATTGGGCATAGTCGGCATTGTCATAGTAGGTGGTATCCACGGGCGTGTCACATGCCCCCGCCTCCATACATGCCCGGTATTGAGCGTTGGTCACCTCATATCTGTCAATGTAGAAAGCGTCCAGATAGGAGGAAGCGATGTCGCCGGCCGATGAACTCGGCCGCCTCGGTGGCCGATTGCAGGGCGTGCAGTTCCTTGATATCGGCTCCGGCGGCGAAGGTCTTCTCCCCCGTCCCGGTGATGATAATGGCCCTCACGCCCCCGTCGGCTCCCAGCTCGTCAATGGCCGCGTCCAGCTCATCTACCGCAGCCTGGCTCAAGGCGTTGAGGACCTGGGGGCGGTTGACAGTGATGATAGCGATGCGGTCTTCTCGTGCAACGAGGATGTTTTGGTAGGTCTTGGTTTTCTCCTGATTTGAGGTGTCGCTTGCTCCGAAAGTAAGCTAAAAGGGAATATCGTGATCCCAGCCGAACTGTCGCTACTGTGTTATTAAAACAAAGGTTGCAGAATCAACATATTCACCACTTCTGTAAGAAGTACCAATTATAGTGAAATTGCCTGGAGCTAAAACACCTGTGCAGTGATATGAGTTGACTTCCCAAAATTGCGCACCGTAATTGTACTCTACGATTGTATTGCCATCAATGGGTAAAGTTATACCATTCATCGTAACAGACAGTGATATGTTCTGTTGATCAGCTCTTGCCTCGGCTTCACTCTTGAAACCGATAGACATACGTATCCAATACGACCTCCCACTTTCAACAGTAGTAGGTGCTCCACGAAATTGACGGTCAAAAACATTCATACTATTGACTATAGTATGCTCTTGGGAACAGTCAGCCCACGGGCTCAACCTGGCCGTGGGTGTGGGTGTGGCCGTTGACGTCGGTGTTGAGGTCGGCATGGGCGTGGATGTGGGTGTGGCCGTTGACGTCGGTGTTCGGGTCGGCGTGGGCGTGGCCGTGTCGGTCGGCGTGGGCGTGGCCGTGTCGGTCGACGTGGGCGTGGCCGTGTCGGTCGGCGTGGGCGTGGCCGTGTCGGTCGGCCTGGGCGTGCCGGTCGCCGTGGGCGTTGAGGTTGACGTCATGATGATGGGCACGCACTTCCCCTGGGTCAGGACATAGCCCTCGGGACATGGTAGTGGCTCTTCGGTCGGCT
>JBGVTF010000428.1:0-7796 GCA_041862415.1 Anaerolineae bacterium
TCAAAAGAAGAAAAAGGAATACTGGAAAAACATTCAGGCGATCTTTCAGGATCCGTACTCTTCATACAATATATTTCGAAACATTGATACCGTGCTTTTAGATTGTATTCACATGCGCGGCGGTCGAAAACTTCCGCATGCGAAAAAAGTGGAGTTGATGGCAGAGGCGTGCAGCTTTGTCAACTTGAAGTTCGAGGAATTGACCAACAAGTATCCTTTTGAGCTCTCCGGTGGACAGATGCAGCGCTTAATGATTGCCCGTATCTTCCTCCTGAACCCAAAGATCCTGCTGGCTGATGAGCCAACCTCAATGATCGATGCCTGTTGCCGCGCGACGATCCTGGATATGTTAATGCAGCTGCGTAATGAAACCGGGATGACGCTTATTTTCATCACCCATGATATTGGCCTGGCGTATTATGTTTCTGACAGCGTATATATCATGGAGCACGGAAAATTTGTTGAATGCGGATGTGCCGATGATGTGATTCTGCATCCGAAAGAGGCCTACACCCAACGCCTGATCAGTGATGTTCCAAAGATCCATGAAGAATGGGATCTCTCAACCGTGTAATGCATTCCTCTTGAGTTTGGATTCGAGCGAAATAACGTATATGCAAATTCAACCCTTAACTGATAATTGGCAATTTCATCAAGAGGAGACGGTCGAATGGTTGCCAGCTAAAGTACCTGGTAGCGTCCACACCGACCTGATGGCGAGTGGGTGCATCCCGGATCCCTTTGTAGCGGATAACGAGAAGCGCGTCCAATGGGTCGCCGAGTCTGATTGGGTATACCAGACCAGTTTTACCTGCACGGAAGAGTTGCTTTCTGAAGAAAAGGTTTTTCTGGTTTGCGACGGGTTGGACACCCTGGCGACGGTCGTCCTCAATGGCCATGAGCTTGGTCACGCGGACAACATGTTCCGGCAGTACCGCTGGGGCGTGAGACCGCTCTTGCGCGCGACGGACGCCAACGAGCTGCGCATCACTTTTGCTTCGCCGGTGCGCTATGCCAGCGAAAAGCAAAAGGCGCGCGCTCTGCCCGGCGTCTCGCAGGCGATTCCCGGTGGGCCATATTTGCGCAAGGCTCCGTGCCAGTTCGGCTGGGATTGGGGCCCACAACTTCCACCGATCGGGGTCTGGAAAGATATCCGCCTGGAGGGCTACAGTGGGGCGCGTCTCGCCCAAGTCCATCTGCGCCAGAACCACGCCGGCGGCCAGGTGGCGGTCGAGGTCCGGGTCGCCGTCCAACAGTGGGATGAGGCGCCGCTCACCGCAGTCGTGCGCATCACGGCACCAGATGGTGAGACATTCGAAGAAAAAGCCGCTATGACCGCTGGGGATGGGGTCAAAGTGAAAGTTCCGATTCCTAGACCTGAGCTTTGGTGGCCCAATGGCTACGGTGGGCAGCCACTCTATCAAGTGAAAGTCTCTCTCGTACACAGCGATGATTCCATGGTGGAGTCGCTGGATCAGCACACGTACCAGGTTGGGCTGCGCACGATTGAATTGCGCCAGCAACAAGACCAATGGGGACGATCATTTATCTTTGTGGTCAACGGCGTCCCGATCTTTGTCAAAGGCTCCAATTGGATCCCGGCCGATTCCTTCCCTACACGGATTACGGACGAGTATCTAGAAGGTCTCATTCGCTCAGCGGCTGAGACGCACCAGAATATGCTGCGCGTCTGGGGTGGCGGTTTTTATGAGCAAGAGCGCTTTTACGATCTCTGCGATCGTTATGGTATTCTAGTGTGGCAGGAGTTCATCTTCTCGTGCAGCATTTATCCATTGGATGACCCCGCTTTCCTGGAAAATATCCGGATGGAGGTGGTCGAAAACGTCCGCCGCCTGCGCCACCGCGCCAGCCTAGCGCTGTGGTGCGGAAACAACGAGATGGAATGGGGCTGGGTGGACTGGAACTGGAACCGTCCCGAGTTGCAGGATTTGAAGGCAGCCTACGACCGTTTTTTCCACCACACGCTGCCCGCATGGTGTCGCGCTGAAGACCCGGATCACTCCTATTGGCCTAGCTCCCCTTCCTCTGACACCCCCTTTGAAAATCCAAACGGTCAACGCCAGGGCGATGCCCACTATTGGGATGTCTGGCACGGGCGGAAACCCTTCACCTCTTACCGCGACCAATACCCGCGCTTCATGAGCGAGTTCGGTTTCCAGGCACTCCCGCCGCTGGAGACCATTCGTACCTACGCGGACGAGACCGACTGGAATATGACCTCCTACGTCATGGAGATGCACCAGAAAAATGCCAGCGGAAACTCCCTGATGGTTGGGCAGATGCTGGATACGTTCCGGTTGCCCAAGGATTTTGTCTCGCTGGTCTACCTGAGCATGGCACTCCAGGCGGAGGGCATCCGTTATGGCGTGGAGCACTGGCGGCGCCATCCCGATCGCGTTGCAGGGATCCTGTACTGGCAGCTCAACGACTGCTGGCCGGTGGCTTCCTGGTCCAGCCTGGATTACTTTGGACGCTGGAAGGCGCTGCACTACGCTGCACGCCGCTTCTATGCGCCGCTGATGCTTTCCATCGAAGACAAGCCACCCAAACAGGGAGTTTACGTATCCAATGATTTGCTCGAGCCCTGGGAAGGAACCGCGAACTGGTCGTTGGAGGCGCTCGCTGGGGAGGTTCTGACCTCGGGACAGGCGCCTGTCAAGGCTGCCCCGCAAGCTGCGACCCAGGTGTGCGAGCTTGATTTTTCCGACCGAATCTCGGATGACAACATCCGCAGGCTGGTTTTTATCGCCGAACTGTGGCAGGGGGATCGCTTCGTTGCCCGGCAGACGGCCGGCTTTGCCCCGATCAAACACCTGCAGCTGGCCAATCCCGACCTGCGCGCCAGGTTGAGCAAAGATAAGAACCAACTGCTGATCGAGCTGACCTCCCGCTCGTTGGCGCTCCTGGTGGAGCTGTCCCTAGAGGGCGCCGATGTTGTCTTCAGTGACAATTACTTTAACCTGCCTGCTGGCCGGACGGTCGAGGTGTCCTGCCCGCTGCCTGCCGGTTGGACTCTGAGCCGGGCACGAAAAGCATTTCGCCTTTGCTCCATCTATGATTCTTATTCACACGGCGTTGAAGGTTAGTCGCCTTCAGTTGTCGAATTATCACTTGTGACACATCCAGTCGCCGATATTGGCACTGATCTCGTGCCTGCAGACCATCGGCCACCAGAACGAAAGGACCCATAATGAATATTAGCAACCTGATCGAAAAAATGACGCTGGAAGAAAAAGCCGCCCTGTGCACTGGGGCCACGCCCTGGACAACCACGGCGGTGGAACGCCTGGGCGTGCCCGAGATGACCGTTGCGGACGGGCCGCACGGCGTGCGCCACGCGGCGGACGTCAACAACTTGGTCGCCGCTAGCCTGCCCGCCACCTGCTTCCCGACCGCCTCCTGCACGGCCTCCACCTGGGATGTGGACTTGTTGCGTGAGATGGGCCAGGCATTGGCCGAGGAGTGCATCGCTCTGAAAGTGGATGTGGTGCTCGGCCCCGGGACGAACATGAAGCGCTCCCCATTGGGTGGACGCAATTTCGAATATTTCTCCGAGGACCCGTACCTCGCCGGCCAAGTAGCCGCCGCCTTCATCGAGGGCGTGCAGAGCAAGGGCGTAGGCACTTCTCTCAAGCATTATGCTGTCAACAACCAGGAGTTCCGGCGCATGACCATCAGCGCCGAGTTGGATGAGCGCACCCTGCGCGAGATTTATCTCTCCGCCTTCGAGACCGCCGTCAAGAAGGCCAAACCCTGGACGGTTATGTGCGCCTATAACAAAGTCAATGGCAGCTACTGCTCCGAGAATCACAAGCTGCTGACAGAAATCCTCAAGGAGGAGTGGGGCTTTGAAGGCCTCGTGGTCTCCGATTGGGGTGCTGTGCATGACCGGGTAACCTCCTTGGAGGCCGGCCTGGACCTGGAGATGCCCGGGCCCAAGCCGCGCCGTACAAAAGCGGTGGTAGAAGCCGTCCGCTCTGGCAAGCTGAGCGAAAGCGTGTTAAAGGAGGCGGTGCGCCGCATCCTGGAAATCGTCTTCAAGGCAGCCGAGACCCCCAAGGGTGGGAACTTTGACATCGACGCCCACCACGCTCTGGCGCGCCGGGTCGCCGCCGAGGGGATGGTTCTGCTCAAGAACGACGGCCTCCTGCCTTTGAAAAACCCGCAGCACATCGCCGTTGTCGGGCGGGCCGCCCAGACGGCACACTTCCAGGGCGGCGGCAGCTCGCACATCAACCCCACGCGGGTCGATAGCCCATTCAAGGAGCTGCAAAAGCTGGCCGGGAATGCCGAATTGACTTACGCCGAGGGCTATCTGGCGAACGGCGAGTCCAACCAGGCGCTCATCGAACAAGCCATCAAGAGCGCCCGCTCGGCAGATGTCGCCCTACTCTATATCGCCCTGCCCGAATCCAAAGAATCCGAAGGCTACGACCGGCCCGACATTGACCTGACCCCGCAGCAAATCGCCCTGATCAAGGCCGTCACTGCCGTCCAGCCCAAGACCGTCGTCATCCTCAACAACGGCGCCCCGGTGGCAATGGGCGACTGGATTGATGGCGCCGCCGCTGTGCTCGAGGCCTGGATGATGGGCCAGGCCGGTGGCGGAGCAATTGCCGACGTGCTCTACGGCCGGGTCAACCCCTCGGGAAAGCTGGCAGAGACCTTCCCGCTCCGGCTGGCCGACACCCCCGCGCATCTCAACTTCCCTGGCGAGAACGGCGAGGTGCGCTACGGCGAAGGCCTGTTCATCGGCTATCGCTATTACGATGCCCGTCAGATCCCTGTTCAATTTCCCTTCGGTTACGGGCTGAGCTACACGACCTTCGCCTACGGCAACCCAAAAGTTTCGACGACGAGTTTCAAGGATGTGGACGGCGTGACCGTCTCGGTGGAAGTTACCAACACCGGCGAAGTCGCCGGCAAGGAAATCGTCCAGGTCTATGTACACGATCACAAGTCCGGCCTGGTCCGCTCACCCAAGGAGCTCAAAGCCTTTGCCAAGGTTGCACTGAAACCCGGTGAGACGAAGACCGTTTCCTTGCATCTCGACTTCCGCGCCTTTGCCTATTACCACCCGGCTTACCGGCAATGGATCACCGAGGACGGCGAGTTCGACCTACTGATTGGCGCCTCATCCGCCGACATCCGCTGCACCCAGACCGTCACGCTGCAGTCCACGTTGGAACTCCCCAGCCTTCTGGACCGCGAGTCGACCCTGCGCGACTGGTTGGAGGATCGGCGCGGTCAGCATGTCTTCGGGCCGCTCTTGCAACAGGTGAAAGCCCAGATGCAGGCCACTTTCGGCGGAGAGGGCAGCGAGGGTATCGGGATGGAAGTGTCAGGCTTTTTGATGGATATGCCTTTGCGGGACGTGCTTGAATTTCAGGGAAACACACTGCCCGCCTCGCCCGAAGAAATGGTAGCTGAACTGCTCGCCCAGATCCACGGCAAAGGTCAATGATTAGAGCAAAATTAGATACCGACCACTTTGTTACCGCTAGTGGTTTGTCAAGGATCATTTTCCTAGTGGCAAAGGTCAATTTCCGCTATGTTTTCGCCCAAAATCACTGGGAACATGAAGTTTGACAGACCACTAGGAGAATTGATCGTGTCGAATATAGAGTTAAAAGGCCCTGCGCTACCTAATATTCCCTGGGAAGAACGCCCGAGCGGTTGCAATCAAGTCCTCTGGCGTTCGGCAAAAAACCCGATCATCACACGCGATGCAGCGCCAGATGTGAACAGCATCTTCAACAGCGCCGTCGTGCCTTTTGGAGACGGCTTTGCCGGCATATTTCGCTGCGATAACACGGCCAGGGTGATGCAACTCCACGCAGGAGTGAGCAAAGATGGCATTAACTGGGAAATAGAACCGGAGCGCATTCAGTTGAGGTGTGAAGATGATGAAATTGGCAACTTTGTTTACGGCTATGATCCCCGGGTGTGCTTGCTTGAGGACAGATACTATATCACCTGGTGCAACGGTTACCACGGACCTACAATAGGCGTGGGCTACACCCGCGATTTCAAGACTTTTTACCAGATGGAGAATGCTTTCTTGCCATATAACCGGAATGGTGCGCTTTTCCCTCGCAAGATAAACGGGAAATTTGCCATGCTCAGTCGGCCTAGTGATAGAGGGCACACACCTTTTGGCGATATATTCTACAGTGAAAGCCCGGATTTGATCCACTGGGGCCATCATAGACACGTCATGTCTCCCTGTGGGGGCTGGCAAGCTACTAAAGTTGGTGCGGGGCCTACACCGATAGAAACGTCAGAAGGGTGGCTTTTGATTTACCACGGTGTGCTGACTTCGTGCAACGGGTTTGTATACAGCTTTGGCGCGGCGCTATCGGACCTGGAGAAACCCTGGAAGGTCATCTACAGAACGCGCCCCTACCTGCTCAACCCGAGGGAGTATTACGAGTGCGTTGGCGATGTCCCAAATGTAGTTTTCCCTTGTGCTGCCCTGTGTGACCCACCGACGGGACGCATGGCAATTTATTATGGTGGGGCAGACACGGTCACCTGTCTGGCTCATGCAAAATTCGATGAGCTAATTGATTTCATCAAAGAGAATTCTCTCTGAAGGATCAATGCCAAGGTCTGGCGCCTCAATGCCGGGCATCTGGCGGAGGGCAATAGTCCTGGGCACGCTAATGATGGCGAGTGTGGTATCCTGCACACTCGTTTTTGCACATTTTCACCATCTGGACAGGGCAGCAGGGCAGCCATCTCTGAGCCACAGTGGAGGTGCGAGGTGAGTGGCCTGAAGATCTGTGTCATCGGTGGGGGCAGCACCTATACCCCAGAGCTCATCGAAGGTTTCATCGAGACAGAGGATGAATTGCCCGTGGCGGCCATCGCTCTGATGGATATTGATGAAAACAGATTGCGGGTTGTGGGCGGACTGGCGGAACGCATGCTGCGGGCAGCCGAGGCCGACATCGAACTGAGCCTTACGACTCAGCGGAAACAAGCGCTCGAAGGGGCCGATTACGTCATTACCCAGATTCGAGTAGGGGGACTGGCCTGCCGGATTCAAGCCTCAGACACAAACCCAAGCTGCTGGAGAAGCGGGGTGGTGCCCACTATTCCACCGTAGCTGTGGCCGTCATCAGCGCCATCCATCACGACAAGGGGGAAGTACACATCTTCAACACGCGCAATAACGGTGCCCTACCCGATCTCCCTCAGGACTGTGTTTTGGAGCTGCCCTCAGTGATCAATGGGAGCGGCGCCCGAGCGATCCCCGTGGCCCCCATGCCCCCGGCGATACGGGGGCTGGCCCAGGCCGTCAAGGCCTATGAGGAACTAACGGTGCTGGCCGCAGTGGAGGGGGACGAGCAAGCGGCTTTGCAGGCTCTTCTGGCTCATCCATTGGTACCTTCCCTTGCCGTGGCCCAAGGGCTCTGGGCGGCCATCAAGGAGGCCAACCGGGCTTACCTGCCGCAGTTCGACTTGGGTTGATTAGTCGAAGGCATACCGAAACCGGGGAGGACATGAGTCTCGTTCTGGGCGTAGATGCTGGCGCAACCAAGACCTTCGCTCTGGTCGCCGACGAAGGCGGCCATATCCTGGGGTTTGGCCAGGGTGGGCCGGGCAACCACCAGGTGGCCGGGCTGGAGCCGGCCCTGGCCGAGATCAGACGATCCTCCGAGGAGGCTCTGGCTCAGGCCGGCGCGTCTCCTCCTGCGGACTTGGGTTTCTTTGGCCTGGCCGGGGCCGACTTGCCCGTGGATTTTGCTCTCCTCACCCCGGCCATCGAG
>JBGVTF010000429.1:0-9281 GCA_041862415.1 Anaerolineae bacterium
CTCAGGTAAAGCGGGCCTGTCAGCAGGAGCTACGAGCCAGGGGTGTGAAGCCCGGTATGATCGCGTTACGCATGTTTGCGGCTGGGATCCTCTTGCTTCTGGAAGGCCAGATGGAGTACGTCAGCAGTGTGACCATCGACACAGAGTACGAGGGTAAAGAAGGGGAGATCAAGGGATTACTGCTTCGCTTCATCCTCAAGTGGGTTCCTGGCTTCCCGAAAGAAGCCATCGCCTTCAAACGGATAGGAAAGCAATCTCATGCGCACGTACTGGCTTGGGAAACCCACAAGGGACAGCGTAAGCCGGACAGACAGGTCACCCTGAGGGAACTGCTGCAATACTGCTGAAGGACCAAAAAAATCGGGTGGACGCCTGTATCAGGGCGCTCGCAGCCAGCTTCACATCCCCGGAGTGGTTACCGCGGAGGCACCTGGCCACCCGATTTTTCAATAGAATAGTACCACAAGTCACCTTTGATGTCAAATCGGTCACCCTCTCAATTGTAGCGGGTGTTCAAAAGTCCGCTCACAAAACCAGCAATAGATGGAAACCAGAAAGCTGACAGTGATTTACCATGAGGGTAAGGACATTCTCTCACTGATCATCCCTCCCCTGCGCCCCTCTCGTGCAGAAGGGGACGAGAACGACTTCCTGATCCTTCATGCTTGGGACAATCGCGATGAGATAGTGGGATTTGAAGTGCTGGAGTGGGCTTATTTGAGGAAGCCATGCATGAGTTAAGTGTCACCCAGGGGATGTTGGAGATCGTTCTGAGGCACGCCCAACGGGCCGGGGCACAGCGCATCACCCAAATCCACCTGGTCATCGGCGACCTGACCAGCATCGTTGATGATTCAGTACAGTTCTACTTTGACTTCATCAGCCAGGACACCATCGCCAAGGGAGCACAGTTGGTCTTCCAGCGGACACCAGCCACCTTTCGCTGCCGGGACTGTGGAAACACCTTCACACCGGACAAGCGCGACTTTACGTGCACCCACTGCGGGGAAATGAGCGTAGACGTGGTCGCCGGCAACGAGTTCCGGGTAGAGAGCATCGAAGTGGAATGAGAAAGGGCTTCAGAGAGATGGGCATTGAAAAAGCCCCCTCTCCTTTTTGGAGAAGGGGCTTTTGGCTTTCACACAATGGCCTAATTCAGTGCCCGAGGCTTCGTCGTGAGTTCAGCCGAACGGGCACTTCTCAGTTTTCAGCTAGGGATTTCCAATCCTAGAGCTCAACGCCTGACCCTGAGCCAGCGCCTCTCCGCGGGAGGCAAGGGCATCCCTTTCACAAAGGCGGTATACGGTTCCTCGTCGGCCTCCATAAACCTCTCCCAGGTGAAAAGTTCTTCCACCTTCTGGCGGGGATAGACCTCCAGCATGACTTCGTACCAGCCCAGGCCATCTCGCTTCTCGTAGTGCCAGTATTCCAGGGCCTTGAAGTGCCAGGTCCAGTCGAAATCTTCATCGTGATGGGCCGAGATGCGGTCCCAGCCGTATTCCTGAGCCAGAGCGGTCAGGTCCACGTAGTAGCCGTTGGGGATGGGTTTCAAGTTGCCTCCTTCCTCCGGGTTTTCCAGAGCACGGGCCCGGTAGCTGAGATCCCAGGTGTTGACCTTGATGGGCTCTCCCTGGCTGCCGTCCTGTTGGGTGCAGCGCAGGTACAGGCGCCAGTAGGTCTCGCCGCTGATGTCCTCCCGCACCACCTCCAGACGGGACTCCCCATCACCGTTGAAATCGAAAAGCATGTCAAAGGCCCGGCCGGCCTTGTGCCAGCTACCATAGGCCGAGGCGTCGTTGGAGAAAGCAATGTGCCGGAAGGCTTCACTGATCGTGCCCAGGAAATCGTAGCCCGTCTCCTGCCATACTCTGGACTGCAAGGCGTTGAAGGAATCGTCAACCCGGTCACTGAGCTTTGTCACCCCACCCAGCTCCCGGGATTCGAGAAAGGCAGTGGGCAGCCTCTTGAAATCGTAGGGAGGGTCACGTCCTTCCTGGGGTGTGGTCGCTTCAACGTAGGGCGGTTGTCCATCCTCTCCTGCTGGCACCTCACCCCAGGGCGCAGCCACCCCGTTCCAGGCCAGGTTCCCGGCCAGAGTCTCCAGGCCCGTCAGGGCAAGGGGCAGTTCCCCAAGGGCCTCTAGCTCGATGGAGAGGATGACTTTACCGTCGAAACGGTGGGCGATGAAGGCCAGGCTCTGGCCGTCGGGGGACCAGGCGGGAGAGTCGTCGCGGGTGAACCAGGTCAGGCGTTTGCTGCGCCCCCCCTGGGCGGGCGGATGAGCCACGTCCATGACATAGATATCGCGTGCCCCGTCCTCTTGGTAGACGAAGGCCATCTGCTGGCTATCAGGCGACCAGACGGGGCTTTCCTCAATGGCCGAGCTGTCGGTCAGCCGCGTGACCTGGCCAGACCCTAGCTCCAGGAGAAAGACGTCCTTATCGCCATAGCGCCAGGAGGTGAAAGCGATAAAGCGACCGTCCGGCGACCAGGCGGGACCGAAATCCCCTTCCGTCACCTCAGAGGTCAGATTCTGCAGATAACTACCATCGGCGTCCATGATCCAGATGTCCAGGTCGCCGCCCTGGTAGGACTCGAAGGCGATGCGCCCGCCGTCGGGTGAGAAGCTGGGCGCGCCGTCGTAAGCGGGGTGGGTGGTCAGCCGCTGGGGTTCTCCGCCGCTGGCATCCACGACATAAATGTCCCAATTGTGATCGCGGCGGGAGGCGAAGGCGATTTTGGTGCCGTCGGGCGACCAGGCCGGTGAGCGGTCGGGGGCAGGGTCGTGGGTCACCCGGCGCAGGTCGCTGCCGTCGGGGTTGACAGTGTAGATGTCCCAGTTGTGGTAGCGGTAGGCGGCGAAGGCGATACGCCCCTGCCCAACCGGGGAAAGGAGAGGAGAAACGCCATAGGCTACCTCATAGCTAAGGAGGGTGGCAATGAGCAGTGCCGTTCCGGCCAGGAGGAGTATCAGTGGATCACAAGTTAGGTTTGTAGTAGCGACTTTAGTCGCATGTGTGCCAGGACGACTGAAGTCGTCACTACGAAACCGTGATCTACGGAGTATCGCCCTCCAGAGGCGAACCGCAAGCCAGGAGGGGCTTCTGTGTTGTCTAGAGCAAGTTGTATCTGACATTTGGTGTCTAATACCTCCTCACAAGCTTGCCCGCAAGACGTGGGTCAGGAGGAGCACCTGAAAGAGCCGCCCCAGGAGGGCGATCTTGGCCGGGACTGGTGTATCGGCCTCCAGGCTGGGAGCCAGCAAAGCCTGGATCAAAGTTTGTCGCTGCTCTGCGGCCAGGTCTGGCTGGCACTCCACGGACAGCCGCCACAGAGCTCCAAACAGATACCAGGCCGCTCGGCCGTGAACCAGTTCCGTCTCCTGGGCCCAGGCCTTGATGTACTGCCGGCTGGCCAGCACCATCAGGGACTCACCCATCCCGCCCAGCAGCACTTTCTCCCAGAGTCTCGCGCCCTCTGTCACCAGGTTCTCTAAAGCCACCAGACCCACCGCGCCTATGTCCAGCAGCGAAGCCAGTTCGCTGAATTCCCGGGCTGTGGTCTTGCTCTGAAGCTCACTCAGGTAGAGATAGAACTCGCCGGCCGCTTCCAGGGTGTGGCTCAAGGCTCGCGCCTCGTCCTCGGACGCACCGACCGCCCGCACACGCAAGGCCCCTTGCAACTCCCATAGTGCCTCTGGCGTCGGTTTCTGTAGTACTTGATGCAAGATGGATTCCAGGTCCATGGCGATCAATCCTTATTCCTCGGCTGGTGCTTTTTCAGCCTCCTTCTCCTCAGGCTCCCCGGCTTCGGCCTTCTCCTCCTCAGCGGGCTCACCTGCTGCTGGCGGCGACACCTCCGGCAGCCTGACCCCCTTCAGCGAGACCTTGATGGCGTGGCGGCAGCGGGGGCAGTGGGCCGTGAAGTATCTGGGATGGGGATCGTCCAGTTTGGCCAGCTCGACGGCCACGAACTCTTCGTCCAGGGTGAACCTTTGTTTGCATTTGAAACAGGCAACTCGTATCATCGTTTTCTCCTTTTGAACATCCACAGCCGCCCCAGAACCTGTTCTAAGCGCCTTCCCAATGCCTCATCGCGAGCGGTGGTCACGTCGTCCTCGTTCTCAAAGACCACGTAGGGCACACGGATCCCCTTCACGGTCACGAACTCGGGGTCAGCGGCACTGAACTCTTCCCAATCGTCCTCGAGGTAGAGCCGCTCCAGCTTGTCGTCTGACAGGGCGTGCTCCAGAATGCTGTCCGGCCAGTCGGGGTTAAAACGAAGGCGGTTCTTGCGCAACGACTCCTCAAAGGAGACGTTGACGTAAACGATGGCCGCCCGCTGCAGGATATCGTCAGAGAGATGCGGAAAAGCTTCACAATAGCCGCCGTGTTGCGTGCCACGCGAAAACTCGATGAGGGTCGTAAAGCGGCCATGGTAATCGAGGCAGTCGCGCAACCTCTTTCCGTGCTCCAGACTGATGCGTTCGATGAGTACGTAATAGAGGTAAGGGTACTTCAAGTAACGATCCTCGTCGGAATGGAGGCGGGGCTTGCCCATCTGGCTCAGGATGTCGTCTTCCTCGAACCAGGCCCACAACATGGGAAAGTCGTCCATCACGTCGAGTTCGCCCACGTGGAAGCGTGCCCGGCGCGTCTCCGGATCCGTCTTTTGCAGATAGTCAATGATTTCGCTCTTCCCTGCCGCCGGACGAGCGACCAGGATCAGGACATCAAACGTGTTTTTCCCCATCTTCTACTTTAGAACAAGAGCCTGAGGGAAGAATCTCCCGTCAGGCCCTCAAATCTCGTTGCTCCAACGCTTTCACATATATCCCAGAGCCCTCAGCCGCTCTTCGATGAGCCTTTCCTCCCCCTCGGAGTAGACTCGCCTGGGAGTAGCTTTAGGAATATACCCCATTTCCTCCAATTTGTCAACAATCTTGGCCACGCTCTCCCCTATGGTTTCCTTGTCGGTCTTGCAAACTACCTCCGGGTTCAAGGGTTCCTCGTAGGGGTCGGAAATGCCGGTAAAATTGGAAATTTCGCCGGCCAGGGCCCTCTTGTACAGACCCTTTATGTCGCGCTGAATGAGCACCTCCAGCGGGCATTTGCAGTAGACCTCGATAAAGTTGCCGATCTCGGTGCGGGAGAGAGCCCGCATGTCCCGATAGGGTGCGATGAAAGAACAGAGCACAGCCACCCCGTTGCGGGTCAGCAACTTGGCTACAAAGGTCACCCGCTCGATGTTTTTGTAGCGATCCTCCTTGCTGAAGCCCAGGTCCCTGGTCAGGTGTCGGCGCACGATGTCACCGTCCAGCCGTTCGACCTTCAGACCCCGTGCCCGGAGTTCATCCTCCACGACAAAGGCCAGAGCCGTCTTTCCCGCGCCGGAAAGACCAGTGAACCACACTGTAAAGCCTTTTTGTTCCACAGAGTAGGTCTCCTCCCATCCCCAGCTATCTGATCACTTTCCCTTCCATATCCCCTGGCACCGGCAGGCCCATGAGATCCAGTACTGTAGGTGCCACGTCCATCAGTTGCAGCCCCTCGAACTTGCGCCCGCCATGCTGCCCCTGGGGATCGTACATGATGAAGATGCCGTTGACGGCGTGGTTGGCGTCGTCGGGGCCGAGGTCGTTCTCGAAGGTATGGACGCAGTCTAGGCCCACGCTGCCCACCGAGCGCCAGTCCAGGTCGCCGAAGTACACGATCAGATCGGGAGGGATGTTGCGGCACTCGGGATAGACATCCTGCGGCTTTATGACCCTGGTGCCGATGGGGTTCCCCTTCTCGTCGGTCAGGGCGGTCAGTTTAGCAACTAGCTCATCCCGGACCCGTTCGTAGTGTTTGGCCTTGATGGTACCCTCAGGCTCGCGCCCCCTGACGTTCAGGAAGATGCGGCCATAGTAGCCCCCCGCTCCCCAGGCTGTGGTCTTCTTCCAGTTGATCTCAACCTTCTCCAGAGGGACAACCCCTTCGGGCTTTTCTTTTAGCTTCAGATAGCCTTCTTTCATCAGCCACTCGTTGACGCAGATGCCGCCATCCATCTTCTTCGCCCCGTGGTCCGAGACGACCAGGACCGCGGTGTTATCGTCCAGGCTTTCCACGATCTCTCCGATTTCCTCGTCCAGGTATTTGTAGTAATCCTTGGTAGCGTTGGCGTAGGGCGAGCCGGGCTGGTACTTGGGGTGTTGCGGGTCAAAGTACTTCCAGAACCCGTGGTGGATGCGATCGAGGCCGATCTCCACCAACATGAAGAAATCCCATTCCTTCTCGCGGAGGAGATGCTTGACCACTTTGAAACGCTTCTCGGTCATAAGGTGGATCTGGCGCAGCAGCCAGTCCTTGTCCTCGGTGCGAAAGTTCTCCACGTCCAGCATGTACTCTCCCACCAGGCTCTCCACTTCTTCCTTGAATCCAGCCGGATAGGTGTACTGGCTCTTGGTGCTGGGGGTGAGGAAGGAGGTGATCATGTGGCCGTTGATGGGCTTGGGCGGATAGGTCTGGGGCACGGCCACCAGAATGACGTTCTTGTTGGCCCGCGAGAGAATATCCCACACCGTGTCCTCGGTCACCGCCCTGGAAGTGGCAATGCTCATACGGTCGTAGGAGTAATCGGCCCGGTTTCGGAAGCCGTAAAAGCCAAGCCGCCCCGGGTTCTTGCTGGTCATCATGGAAGTCCAGGCGGGTACGGTGATGGGGGGAACACTGCTCTCTAGTTCGCCGTAGACGCCGCTTTCCATGAGCCGCTTCAGGTTCGGCAGCTCCTCACGCCATTGGTCGAAGACCAATTGCGGGGTGGCACAGTCCAATCCGATGATCAATACCTTCTTTTCCATAGTTCTCTTCCGTTTTTTCTTCCCACCAACCATCCCTTCTATCAGGACCGTTGCCACCTCAGGGCGGGTGAACTCTGGCGGGGGCGCTTCGCCTTTGGAAAGCATCTCCCGCACCTGGGTGCCGCTCAGGACGACGTGATAGGAAGCGTCGTGAGGGCAGGTCTTGGCCGAGACCATGCCCCCGCACTTGCGGCACCAGAAGGTGTGCTCGAAGAAGAGGGGGATAACGCCCAGGTCCTGGGGCGCGAATTCGTCAAAGATGAGCTGAGCGTCGTAGGTGCCGTAGTAGTTGCCCACCCCGGCGTGATCGCGCCCGACAATGAAGTGAGTGCAGCCATAGTTCTTGCGGGCGATGGCATGGAAGATGGCCTCGCGGGGACCAGCGTAGCGCATGGTCGCCGGAAAGACGCCCAGGATCACCCTGTCGGGCGGGTAATAGTCACGTAGCAGGCTCTGATAACTCTTCATGCGCACCTCGGCCGGGATGTCGTCCTTCTTGGTCTCCCCCACCAGAGGGTGCAAGAAGAGGCCATCCACGATCTCCAGGGCCGTCTTCTGGATGTATTCGTGGGCGCGGTGGGGAGGATTGCGTGTCTGGAAGGCCACGACGCGTCGCCATCCCCGCTGGGCGAACATGCGCCGGGTCTGAGCCGGATCATGCCGGAATTCGGGGAAGGGGCGGTCCTGGGGCCGGTCCAACAGGTAGATGTCGCCGCCCAGGAGGACCTCACCCTGAGCGTACAGACGGGCCACACCTGGATGGGCGTCTTCGGTCGTTCGGTAGACCTGGACGGCCTCGCGCTCCCTGTCGTAGGTGAACTTTTCCGCCAACTGCAGTATTCCCAGGACGTGTCCCTCCCCTTCCACCAGGGCCACTTCTTGCCCTTCCTGCAGTTCGCCGGCCTGCTGGCGGGAGACGGCCAGGGTGATGGGGATGGTCCACACCAGGCCGTTGGACAGGCGCATGTCCTCCACCACGCTGCGGTAGTCGGCCTGGGTCATAAAGCCTGTCAGGGGGCTAAAGGCTCCCACGGCAACAAGTTCCAGGTCAGAGATGGCCGTGGGGTCCAGCGGGATCTTCTTCAGACTGGCCGCCTTTTCCAGGGCGGCCTCCCGTACCACGCCCCTCAGGACCCGGTCCACCAATGCGCCCCCGTGAGGAGCAATGCCATAAGTCGCTTCCATCGTACTCAATTTCTACCTCCAATGATTGGTGCAAACTGTGTATGGCTCAATCGGGCGCTGATTACAAGCACTCGTCAGGTAACTCTACTTTGAGCAATGACCACGATGAGCGTAGGAACAGAGTATGACAAAGAAAGTGCCCTTTGCAAGGGCAGTGATACTATACCACAGTTTGCTTTTCCCGTCAAAAGAACAAGCTCGGGGTGACATAGTCAAGTGCGACTTTGGCCTCAATGCCCTCTGAGGCGAGAGGCTCTCGACCTATCCGGTGGGGCTCTTCCCGCTGATGTGGGCTTGCAGTGCACGATCCAGGACAGCTTTATCCCAGCCCACGTACTCCACCCACCTCCCATATCCTCTCTGCAATTACGACCATAAAAGCGACGGGAGAGCCGTTTTTGGGCTCTCCCGTCATCCCACGTTGGGTTAATGCTCGCTAGGCTTCGGCTTCCTTTCCGGCCCGCTGAATGGCCCGCCAGCCATCCACAATCAGGAAGGCTGCTGCCACGATCAGCACCAGGGCAATGATGCCGACGAGGGCAGAGGCGATGGCTGCCTGAACCGAGGCAGGGGCCCGCAGTTTGACGAAATTGGTGTAGGCCAGGTAGAGCAGGGCCGCCATGGTGGTCACGATCATAAAGATCGAGGGATAGAGCGCCCAGGCATGCTTTCTACCCTCCGACATCAGCCACAGCGAGATCAGCAGCAGGGCCAGGCCGGCCATCAACTGGTTGGAAGCGCCGAAGGCGGCCCAGATGGTCAGCCAGGGGATGATCCAGACGAAGAGCAGCGTCAGGAGCAGGGCCACGATGCTGCCCACGTGCACATTCTTCATCACCGGTACCGCGTCACCCACCAATTCGGCGCTGGCCACGCGCATGAAGCGCACCACCAGGTACATGATGGTCAAGGCCATGATGGTCAGGAAGACCGAGCCGTAGGCTACGCCGAAGTCGTGGGGCACGGCAATCCGCTCCAGGAAGTTGGCCAGACCACCGGCGAACACAGTCAATGCCCCTTTGCCGAATTGCTCCTTGTAGGCGTCAAAGCTGCCAAAGGCCGTGGTGGCTGTCAAGAAGGCAATGCTGGCGAAGAACATTTCCAGGAACATGGAGCCGCCACCCACGAACAGTGCATCGGTCTCCTTCTCAAGCTGGCGGGCGGTGCCGGAACTGGAGACCAAGCTGTGCCAACCGGAGATCGCCCCACAGGCGATGGTGACGAACATGATGGGCCACAGCCAACCCAGCCCGGG
>JBGVTF010000430.1:0-10052 GCA_041862415.1 Anaerolineae bacterium
AGTAAACCACACTGAAGTGGTACGCTCCCCACAGGAACCCCACGATGAGCCCGGTAGTAAGGACACCGTAACGCAGCCTCAGCCTGGGCACGGCGAACCCCGTCCAGCCTAGCTCCTCCAAGAAGCCCACCACAAGCGCCCCCACGAAACCAGACACCAGGAAGGCCGCCTTGTTGTCCGTCGTGACCAGGCCGGGGAGGAAAACCGGCGAGACTAGCGAGAGCGCGAGGTGTACCACCGCGAACACGAGCGGAGCGGTCAGGAGTGCTACCGCGTACCAGCGGGCGGCCACCCGCCACCTGAACAACCGGGAGAAAAGGTCGCGAAAGCCGACCCGTCCATAAACGAGGCCGGTCAGCAGGAGCCCCGCGACGCTGGGGCCCGCGAGTTGCACCGGGATCGCAATCGGGAGGAGCCTCTCAAACTGCTCCGCGGTCGCCGGGATGCCGCCGGGTCCGCCAATAACCAGGAGGACGCCGCCCGAGGAGATAGCGAACGTCAGGATGTAGTAGGTCAGCACCGGGTTCCTCTTGATGAAATCCTTAATGGTCTTCATGATGTCCTCCTTGTATCTTGGTTTTGGTCGTGGAATGCGGCCGATGAGGGCGCGGTGGACGGACCGCCACAGGAAACCGAGATCAAGGTCAAATTGAGATCGCGGATGCGCTCGAGCAGCCCGTGGAGTGCGGCCTGGTCAGGCAGCAGGCCGGAAAGCAGGGTCTCATTCCCTTCCAGGTGTATCAACTGTAAGCCTGCAAACCTTTCCGACCAGCATTGATCCAGATGGCCCCTGATTCTGATCTCGTAGTATTCCGGCAAAGCAGCCCTCCTTGATTAGTATCTGGCTATAGTATAGCACGCGGCGAGGAAGCCCGCATCTGCCAAAGGGGATATCCGGGGTTTATTTGCAGGGTTTACTTGTAAAACCGTTTACATGTAAACCCGTTTGACTGCGAGGCTACTTTGGGGGTTAGGGGAGGATGCCGGGCTGCCTGCAAGTTCGGGACCATCATTTTCGCTGTGCCACCATGCGAATAAAGCCCATGTACCGGCCCTGGTCCGCTTCTAAAACTTGAATGTCCGAGTCGAGGCCGGGGCTTGCCTCGCCTGCTGCTTTGCGGGCCTTCTTCCACTGCAACCAAAGCGCACCGCCCTCCGGCAGCGTATCCACGCACTTCACGTCTACCAGCCCGGTCCGTACCCAGTGCCAGCGCCACCAATCGATAGTATGCCAGGTCCAGCATTCTTGCGCCCAAAACGGCAGGATGTGTTCCGGGAGCCGACCTTCCAGCTCGCACATAAAGCCGGGTACCGAAATCCCAATGTGCCCGCCGGATTTGAGGAACCTGTGCAGATATTCCAGGTAAAGGTCATCCGTCCCGAAGTAGATGTAGGCATCGGTACAAAGTATGGCGTCAAAGTATGCTTCTGCAAAAGGCAAGCTGCGTGCATCGGCTTGAATGGGGTAGACCAGGTCCTCGACGCCAGCCTGGCTAATGCGTGCGAAGTTTTCGGTTGGTTTAATCCACAAGTCCGCCGCCCAGACCTTCACGCCGTACTCCTTGGCGAGGAAGATGCTGGACAGGCCTTTCCCGCAGCCCAGATCCAGCACGCGCATATCCGGCTGGAGAGCCAATTCTTCGCACACCCATTCGGTCAGCCAGAGAGGATTCAGCCCCATCTGGTTGTCGATGATCCATTTTGGATCATAGCGGTTAGAGCGCGGAAACCGCTCGTTTCTCAATGCGTTAACTTGAAGGGTAGACTTGTCATTCTCATTGATCCTTTCATATTACTTTGGTCGGAAAGCGACAAAATGCAGTGTGTGCGCCAGTTCGAGTAATTCCTCCAAAACATTATTTAATGATACTTCCATGCAGGATCATGGGTGAGCCGCCAAAATTCAAGTTCGTAATGCTCAGTGTCATTTGGCCCCCTTCAAATTTGAATCGGGCTACACTTTCGATAAAATCACCCTGGATGATATATTCCAGTTCGAATTCGTCGGATGTAAGCCAGCGGCCTCTCAATCCCACCGGGCGGCTGCCAGGCGTCTCTGTCAGGCGGTATCGATTATCCAGGCCAATCTCGAGGTCTGGGGAGGCGGACATTCTCAGGACGGCTGTGTCTGAATTGGGTTGAAAGGTAAAGTTCATGTCCTTCCAGCCCAGGGTGTTAGGATCCAGCAGGTAGGTCCGGCCGGATATATCCAGGGCAGTCTGCGGCAGTGCAGGAACGGGCTGCTGCGACCCTGCCGCTGCCTGTGTGAGGGCTTCCAGCCTTGAGAGCGATTGCGGATTAGGGGGAAGAGGATTGTCGGAGATAGCCGCTGGAATAATGTAATCGTTGACCAACCGTAGAAGAACAGCCTCCTTGCCTACCTGCAAAGCACCGGTAAAAACGATCACCATATTCTTTTCGGGCAGCACAAAAAGCTCCTGCCCGGCCATGCCGAGATAACCGTAATACCTCAGCTCAGGGAAGATCGACCACATGTATCCAAATCTCCGATCCAGGCCGCCCACGTAGTCATCTGGTCCGATAAAAGCCTGCTCGCGGGTAGACTCTTCCACCCATTGGGCGGGCAGCACCTGGCGTCCATTCCAACTGCCTTTCTTCAAGTACAGATAACCGTACTTCGCCAGATCGCGCGGTCTCAGGTATAGACCCGCAATGCCATTAGTCACACCCTTGGGATCGGTGTTCCAATCCTGTTCCTGCACTTCGGGGATTCCCAACGGCTTAAAGAGATAGGTGTTGGCATAGGTCCTGGCGTCCATGCCGGTGACATCTTGAAGCACGGCAGAAAGCAGTTGTGCTGCCCCGCTGCAGTAGATCCACCTGGTTCCCGGAGGGTCGGTGACGGGTAAGTCCAACAAATACTGGACCCAATCCTCAGCCTGGTACATTCCCTGACCGGCTGACGACAGGTCCTGGCAGGACAGGCCGGGGGTCATCGAAAGCAGGTTGTGCAGGGTGATTGATGCCTTCTGCTCAACGAGGTTCTGGATCGTACGTTTAGAGAATAAATCGACCAGTTTCTGGTCCACGCTATCGAGAGCGCCCTGATCGATGGCGATCCCAACCAGGGTCCCCACCACGCTCTTGGTGATTGATTGGATGGTGTGTTCATCTTCCGGGCCATATGGATCCCAGTACGTTTCTGCAACAAGATAACTATTGCGCACGATCAGCAGGCTGTGGAGATTGATATCCTCCTGTTCGATGGTTTCAAACATCTGAGCCAGCATGGCAGAGTCAATGCCTTGTTCTTCTGGCGATGTGCATTGCCAGGTTTGGGTGGGCCAGTATTCCGAATCAGGTTGAAGCGCGGTTAACTTTGCACACGAGCCCGTGAGAGATCCTGCCAGCAAGATGATGACAACCAGGTTCATAACGCGGTGGATTCTTTTCATATCGACTACTCCCCCTACGATCTCAAGCACGTGTACAATGCTTTCCGCAGCGCGGTTTCACGCGGATCTTGCCCCTGGCCGACGATTAAAAGGTTCGGCGCGTACGCATAGCCCAGCTCGAGCTCTGGGTTATCGCACCCTGCCCCGCCCTGGCCACTCCGCCGGAGGCGTTAGGATCATTAGTCACAAGCTCTCCTCGTCATGCTGGACAGATCGCAGTCCGGGCTCTACTTGGTGTTGACGCTCACGTTGCCGGCGCCGCTGTTGACCGTGATCTCGACCTTATTGGCGGCACTGAGGGCAGGATGCTCAAACTGCGCTTTGTGCTGCACAGGCAGAACGATCCGGCCGCGAGGCGAAACGATAGCCAGAATAACCATGACAGCGATCAACAGCACTAGGGCTGCAAGGACAACGCCCGCGATTCTGATGATACGTCGCAACATGGGACGCCCTGCCAGGCACCTTCTGTTTGGAATCCAAGCAAGTTCCAGTAACTCGCAAGGACCCACACCGTCGACCTGTATGATTTGTGCATGATCCTACTCCTCTCTCCTACCAGCGATCTTGCACCGCCCTTGATCCGGGCGTCTGCTTCTGCTCCGACCAGGTAGCCGCGGTAACCCGCGGCACCCGGCTCGCCATCCACCAGAGGAGTGCAAACAGGGCGATGTCGAACAGGAGTCGCAGCCAGATGGAGGGCTGCCAGAAGGTGAACCAGATCAGCGTGAACAGGGCGGCGAGCCCGAGAAGAAGGGGCGCCTGCCACGCCGGCCGCGTCAACAAGAGGCCGGCGGCACCGAGCCCGGCGACCAGGGCTGCCATCCAGAGCAGGATCTCGACTGCCTCAATCTCTGCCGGCTCGGTCCCACCCTCGGCGCGAAGCTTGAGCCCCTCGATCATTCGCCGCTCCATGACGAAGCCGCCGACTTCGACCACCGCCGACATGACAGGGTTGCTGGCTTCCGCGGGTAGGCGCATGCCCGAGCGGACGAGCAGGCGGGTTTGGTTCGTACCCACCGGCTCCACGTGCCACAGCCACACCCAGTCGAAATCCTCTACCCCTGAGATGCGCGCCGCCAGCAGCCACTTGCCGGGCTCGACGTCGTACACCTGCAAAGAATCGACGATCAAGCCCTCCCCGGGCTGCGGGTTCTGGAATTGGGGCAGGATGCGGTTCGCATTGTGGTACACCTCCTCACCCATCATCAGGTTCTCAATGAACGTGTAGCTGTAGAATCCGCCCCGGTCGTCGCCGATCTGCGCGATCCACGGCCACACCTCCTCGGGCGGCGCGTCAATCGTCGCGCCGTGGGTCCAATCGCTCGGGGCGCGCTCCATGAGCTCGTCACCGGGCAGAGTGCGCTCCACCTCCGCCTCCGTGGCGCCCCAGGTGCGGGTCCAGTGTGGGAGCAGGACAAAGGTCGCGACGACAATGACGATGACCAGCAGCGTTCCCATTACCAGACGCACGATTTTGGTACTTGTGGACATGATGTTTCACTCCTTCCCCATCCAAGACCCTTTACTCTTCTTGGCGGAACTCCGGCCAGAGAGGGCCATAATCAGAATGAACACGACGACGAGGGAACCCAACAACTTCTTCACCGTTCGTTCTCCTTTCCACGTCAGCGGGGCCATCACCCTATTTCCCGCGCACTGTACCACACCCTGACTATCGCCTCCGGAGGCGCTGGGATCATTAGCCATAAGCTTTTCTCGCCAGCCCGGACAGACCGTCGCCCGGGATCTACTTCGAGTTAACGCTCACGTTGCCGGCACCGCTGTTGACCGTGATCTCGACATTATTGGCGGCACCGTCGTAGTCGGACGACTGGTATGTGTTGTTGTCCGTCTTGCTGAACCGCGGGTCCACGGTCGCTTTGCCCAGCCCACTGGTAGCGTGAATGCGAGCCGCGACGCCGCTCGGCACGCGAACAACCACGTTGCCCGCGCCGCTGTTGGCGTTGACGGTGTTGCTCCCTGTGATGCCGCTACCGATCTCGACGGTAACATTACCCGCGCCCGTCTTGGCAGCAACACTAAGGTTGGCAGCGTTGTCAGGCAGAACCACGTCCATGTTGCCTCCACCGGTATCGGCCGAGACGCGGGTGACGGCCATGCCGGCCAGGTTCAACTTGACGTTGCCGCCATCGCTGTGGGCTGTTATGTCGGATAGCACGTTCGGGTTGAGGTGGATCTGCCACTCGGTTGCTCCGTTGCAGGCCGCCCAGGGGAAACGGAACCAGGGTCGTCCGGTACCGCTCGCCCTCAGCGTGAGGGTGGCCTGGCCATTACTCGTGTTCACAGACCGGGTGGGTAGGCCCTGGTTCTCCAGGTATTGCAGCGTGCCGCTTGCCAGCAGTTGCTCGCCGCCGGTGAGCTTGTCAATCGTCAGATTGCCGGCGCCCGTGTTGATATCGACCTTCGCAGTCGTCGCGCCGCCAAGGGGCTCCAATAGGTTATGGGTTAGCACGTTCCTCGCCATAATAGCACCTCCTCGTCTTTTTCTCCTTTTTATTCCTTATCGGAGTAGTGGGTGGATGGACCGCCGCAGGTAACGGAGATCAAGGTCAGGTTGAGATCGCGAATGCGCTCGAGCAGCCCGTGGAGCGCGGCCTGGTCGGGCAGCGAGCCGGAAAGCAGCGTCTCATTCCCTTCCAGGTGCGTCAACCGCAGGCCTGCAAACCAATCCGACCAACGTGGATCGAGATGGCCCCTGATTTTGATCTCGTAGTGTTCCGGCATAGCGGCCCCTCCTTGATTAGTATCTGGCTATAGTATAGCACGCGCCGAACAAGCCCGCATCTGCCAAAGGGGATATCCGGGGGTTTATTTGCAGGGTTTACCCCGCTTGTGCATAAGATGTATCTACAGGGATGTGTGGGGGAATCTTAGGGGAGGATACCGAGCTGCCTGGCGCGCGCCACCGCCTCAGTCCGGTTGGCGACGTCTAGCTTGCGGTAGATACTGGAGGTGTGAGCTTTGACGGTACCTGGAGATACGATGAGATGCTGGGCGATTTCCTGGTTGGTCCTACCCAGGGCGATGAGGTGGAGAACTTCCAGCTCCCGCTGGCTTAGTGGCTCGACCAGGTTACCGGTCGGGGAGGCTTTTTCCTGCGCTGCCGTAACCACATGCAGCTCGGCATCAAAGTGGGAGAGCAAGCGGATGGCATAGTCCCGCAAGGGGCCGGCGCTGGCATGGGCCAGCCACTGAGCGAGCAGCATCTGCATTGGCTGGCCCTCGTCGAGAAAGACCCGCACATAGCCCTCGGGTTCAGCCAATGTCAGGCATTTTGTCAACGCCAGAAGGGCATGTTCGGAATCACCTAGCTCCCGCATCGCTAATGCCTGGAGGAGCAAGATTTCTATGACCCGGCCCATCCTTCCGGCTGACCGGGCAGTCTCTTCCAGATGCGACAATAAACCGATGGCTTCATTGGGTTTATTCTGAGCGATAAATACTCGTGCCTGGGTGATGTGTGTCAGCTCATTTTCAAATCCAAATAGATCATCCGAGCTCAAGCGCTCCTCCTGGGATGCAGCCCAGCGGCTTGCTGCCTGTAGATCACCTTGAGCCAGCCACAGTTTAACCTGGGCAATCTCGACTGCATGGCGAGCTTCTGAGAAAACACCCCTTGTTTGAATGAGCTGGATCGCTTTTTCTACGGCTTCTATCGCGTCACTCCTGTTCGCTTGAGCCAGATGAATTCGCGCCAGAGTGATATAGGCCAGGGCAAAATCGTCAGCCTTACCCCACCAGGGCATCAGGGCCAGGCCCTGCCTCATGTGAACCAGAGCAGCATCTAGATCATTCCATTCACATAACACATCTGCAATTCCAACTTCTACCAGGGCCCTGGCGCCGAGATGTTGCCCGCTTGCCTCAGGGATGGATTGCGCAGCTATCTGGTAAGTGTCATACGATTTATTCAACAGACCCTGGACAGCATACAATCTCGCCATAACGCAAGATGCGGCCACGGTGTTAATGACGGCACCGGCGGCTATGCCTGATCGAATCGTCTCGTTCAAGATCGGGCTGGCGTTGGCATAATCGCCTTTCAGAAAGTATTCATATCCGAGTGTGATACGAGTGTCTAGTTGCAGAGCCAGGTTGCTGGCAGGGACATATTCGCGAGCCTTAAGACAAAACTCAATGGCTCGATGGATGTCCCCGCGCATGGCAGTGACCCGGCTTTTTACGTAGGCAAGGAGCCCCAGCATCGAATGAGCGTCGGGAGCCGAAATCTCAGATCGAATGCGCTTTTCGGCCTCTTCTAACAATCGATCAGCTTCGTCTAATTCCCCGAACCAGGAGTGACTCATCGCTTCATAAATACATAACAAGGGTCGGCTGTAAACCAGTTCTTTGCTTAACTTACCTGTCCATAAACGCATCCCAGACTGTTCCCCGCGACTCACCAGTTCCATATAGTTCTGTTCGATGAAGCGCTCGACCCTCTCATCGTCCGAGGCCATGGATGCATGATGAATCGCCTCCAGTATCGAGCCATTTTGTCCATGCCAGTCAGAGGCGCGGACGTGTAATTGAGCAACGCCTTGTGCGCCGAGCGAGTTCTGGAGTTGTGTACGTAGCAAGTCGGCAAACAAATGATGATAGCGGTACCAGATCCGCTCATCATCCAGAGGCACCAGGAAGAGATTCGCCCGTTCCAGGTATTCCAGGATGGAGGCTGATTGGCTCTTAAATCCTTCGTCATTAGCCAGAACAGCATCACAGAGTGGAGCGGTCAGGCGCTCCAGAATCGACGTGTACAGAAGAAAACGCTGGATTTCTGGCGACTGGCTGGCCAGGACCTCCTCCAGCAGATAGTCCAGAATGTAGCGGTTCGTGCCTGAGAATCCTTCGATAAACCCGGGTACATCCTCATGATTACGCATGGAAAGCGCCGCCATCTGCAAGCCGGCAATCCATCCCTCGGTGCGTTCTTCGAGCACCGCGACCGACCCGGGGTCCAGGTGGAGACCCATGACGTCGTTCAGGAACTGAGCGGCCTCAGGCTCGGTAAAGCAAAGATCGGCGGCCCGGAGTTCAACCGTCTGGCCACGCGCTCGCAAACGGGTTAATGGAAGCGGTGGGTCCGAACGGGTAGCGATCACGAGATGGAATGTCTTGGGGCAATGCTCGAGCAAAAAAGCCACTTCCTCATGCACAGCCTGGCTTTTAATAAACTGGTAGTCATCCAACACCAGGACAATGTCCCTGCCTGTGGTATCCAGGTCATTGATGAGGCTGGTTAGGACCGCTTCAGGGGGTGCTTGCTGTGCCGCCGCCAAGAGTTGTGCGGCCTCGCTCCCAATCGTATTGTCAGCCTCTTGCAAGGCAGCGACCAGATAGCTCAGGAAGCGCCCCGCCTGATTGTCATCCTTATCTAGAGACAGCCAGGCTACAGTCGATCCACAACTGGCGATACAGGATGCCACCAGGGTGGTCTTGCCAAAACCGGCAGGGGCAGTTATCAGCGTCAGCGGACCGCGCAGCCCCTGCGCGATCTGTTCCTGGAGCCGTGGTCGGGGGACCAGCTCTGGCCGGATGAAGGGCAGGTGCAGCTTCGTGCGGATGAGTGTGTCAGCCTTTTGCATACGGCAGCCTCAGGTCATAGTTGGAAAGCAAGATCGCTCCACTCAGGTTTGCATCACCTGGAATCTGTACAGCTTTCCGAATGGCATTCACCTCCCGTGTTTTTGTCAACTGAAAACAGGACCACTTGATCACCGAAAACAGGGCTTTTCACTCCTGCCCCTCGCTTTCAACTTCTCGTTGCATACGCTGCCGAAACCGAAACGACTCGCCAGTAAATTGCAGAACGTGGGCTCGATGAATGAGCCGATCCAGGAGCGCAGCCGTCAACCGTTCATCGCCAAAGACCTGGGTCCCTAGACTGAATGGGTTCGGTATAGCACACCGACAGGTCGAGTTGTGCCGAAATTCGGCTATGTTCTTGAAGTATTGGTGGGCAATCTGGTTGCGGTACAGGTCCGATGACATCCATAATTATGCAGCCGAAATCCTTTCTTGTCAAACGGAGGAGTCAGCCCATGCAAGATCTCTGCCCAAGAAGCTATTGAACAAGTCCGAGCCTGCCCTGAGCTTGCCTGAAGGGACGCCATCCGCCTCAAACACTATTCCCCTGGTGTTGCTTCTGCAATTCGGTCTGTCAATACCTGGCCCAAAGGCACGTCCGCCTTCGCCGGGAAGGGACGCGCCTGGTGCGTGAGACGGTGACCGGGAATCCGAGTGTGGTCATGTCCCATAGCATAGCTGTGTATAAGCAGTTCCTCCAGGAATTGGCAGCTCAGCGGGTTGAACGCTATAGCTATAGCCGTTGACAAGTTGGTGCAAAGATCGCCCCAAGTGGAACAAGACTCCTGCCGTACGGCAGGAGTCTCTGTTTCAGGCAGCCAGCAGATGTTGGTGACAACAGATTCACGGCAGTTGACCGGCAGGCCGAAAGCAAGCCCTGGCCATCCTCACTATGCAGTCGAGAGTGAGGTACGGGGGCTGGTGTTACACGATTGGCCTATTGGGTTGGTTGGCTCAGTAGTTTTTCAGAATGATGGGCAGATAAACTGGCGGCCCACCTTCCTGGCTCACACTGAGTTCATAGGC
>JBGVTF010000431.1:0-11550 GCA_041862415.1 Anaerolineae bacterium
TTTCTCCCACCTGGCCTCGCCCCAGGACGTGCTGCCCGAGAGCTCAGATCAGCGCACCCTGGCTGTGGCGGTGGATTACGTGAAATTTGAGCAGGTGAATGCGTCACCAGAGGGCTCCAGCGAATGAACAAGAAAGAACCCACCGATTTTCGAAAGTATCGCCGACAAACCGAACGACGGCTGACCATAGCCGTAGTGGTGTTTCTGGTGCTGGTCGGCGGAGGGTTGATTGGCCTGATCTACGGCCCTGGCGCAGCCCTCATGGGAATCAGTTGTCTGCTCTTAGGAGCGGGTATCATCGGGCTCCTCTTTGTCATCCTGACCTTAATGGAACGCTGGGCCAAACCCGGTTAACCCTGACCCAGACTCTAATGTACGATGCTCAATCTGCACTGTCTCGTCCTCGACAACCACATCAGCATCCACATTCCCCAGGAATGGCAGCGAATTGACCCGGCCTCACTGAAGGGCACAGTCATGGTCATAGGGAGGTCTGACACCGGAAAGACGACTCTGGCCCGCTATCTCTTTCACCAATTCTGTGGCCATTACAACAAAGTCGGCTTCCTGGACTGCGACGTGGGGCAAAGCACCCTCGGCCTGCCCACAACCATGACTCTGGCGCTTTCGGCCACGGCTGAGGAGTCCGACCTTTCATCCCAAGGCGAGGCATTTTCCTATTTCATCGGTTCCACCTCACCCCGTGGGCACATGCTGCCCACTGTGGTCGGAGCCCGTAAACTTCAGGCCAAGGCTCAAGAGATGGGAGCAGAAGTCATCGTGGTGGACACGACAGGGCTGGTGGATCGCGCTGCTGGAGGAGGGGCCCTCAAGCACTGGAAGATGGAGCTCTTGCAGCCCTCGGCCTTGGTGAGCCTGGCCAGAGGCCCGGAACTGGAACACATCCTCTGGCCATGGCGGCGCGACCGGAGGGTACGAGTACACGAACTGCGCGTCTCCGAACACGTAAAAGAGAGGGCCCGAGAAACTCGGATACGCTATCGAGAGGAGAGATTTCGCAACTACTTCGGGAAAGCCGGGACCCTGAAGGTTCGTATCCGTAGCACTGTTGTATTCGGCATCGAGGAAATGAGCCGGGGGCGAGTTCTGGCCTTTCAAGATGAGGGAGGGTTCGCTTTGGCTCTTGGCGTTGCCCGGGAGTATGAGAGAAGCTCACAGACTTTGGCCGTCCGCACGCCTCTCACTGGCATGGAAGGGGTCAGCAGTATCCGCTTCGGCACCCTCAGGCTCGATCCAGCCACGGGACGAGAGCTGTAGTAACGGTTCAGACTGACCGGCAGAACTCGGGCTGCCGGGGAAACAAAAAGAGGCTAGAAGACCACCTCTGGTGGTTCTCCCAACCTCGATTCGCCTTCTTGTATCTTCCCGGCCTATTCGGTTTCTCCTGCCGGCTCTGCCTCTTCCCTCGCTCCCCTCGCCTCTTCGGCCTCTTCAGCCTCCACAGCTTTGCCCTTGGCGATAACCTCTACCTCCTCCGGAGCCACTTCGAGCTCTTCCTCTACTTCTTCTTCCTCCTCAGCAAGGCGAAGACGCTGGACCTTGGCCACCAGTTCATCGCCATCGGTCAGGATAGCGATGTTGTCAGGCACCTGCAGGTCCTTCACATAGATAGCATCCTCAATACCCAAGCTGGAGAGGTCTATTTCGATAGAGTGGATCAGATCGCCGGGCAAGCATTCGATCTCCACCGAATCTGTGCCCTGAAGTAACATGAACTCCCTCTGCTGCACCTCAGGCGGTTCGCCAGTAAGAATTATGTTGACCTCAGCCTTGACTTTTTCCGTCATCACCACCTGGTAAAAGTCAACGTGATAGAGCTGGTTGGTGATCGAGTCGCGCTGCACCTCCCGGGCCAAAGCCGTCTTGGGCCTACCAGCGTCATCTATCCTCAGAGAAATCAGGTTGGTGCCCCCAGCTCTGGCCAAAACGTGGCGCAGTTCCCGTTCGTCGCATTGGATAGGGATCGGCTTTGTCTTGGGGCCATAGAGGACAGCGGGGACAAGTCCTTCCCTACGCAGGCCCTTGACCCTCTTCCTGATAGTGGTTCTCTTCTCCGCTTTCAACTCAATTTGTTCCATTTCTCCTTCTCCATTGTTCCAGTCATCCAGCTATATCGGCAAAAGCAGGGGCGACCGATGAATGATGGTCGCCCGCAATTCCTCCGGTTAAACTCCCATGACTCTGCGGACAGGTATATTTTAACGCACTTTGGCATTTTCGTCAAGCGTACATCACGCCTTGTCAACCTTTCAACGTCCCTGCCATCAGTCCGGACACGAAGTACCGCCCCAGGAAGATGAAGATGAGCAGTGGTGGGATGGAGGTGATCATCGCCCCGGCCATCTGGATATGCCAAACTTGGGCGTAGTTACCTTTCAACCCAGCCAGCACCGGCGTCGCCATCTGGGCTAACGGCCCCTGGGTCATAGCCATAGCGATCAGGAAATCGTTCCAGATAAAGGTGAAGATCAAGATGGCAGTCGAGATGATAGCGAGTCGCCCCACCGGCAGCAAGATACGCCAATAGAAGGTTACTGGTCCGCAGCCGTCCAGCGCGGCCGCCTCCTGCAATTCAACCGGCATCATCTGAAAGAAAGTGGCAGTGATCAGCATCGCCATCGGGGTATTCAAGATCAGATAGGCCAGGATCAAGCCCGGCCTGGTGTTGATCACGTGGAGTGTCACCAGCAGTTTAGTGAGTGGGAACAACACGACCTGATAAGGCAAGAAGGTGGCGATAGTGGTCGTGAAGAAGATCGTCTGGCTATACTTGAAGCGCATCCTCGACAGGAAGAAGCCCGCCCACGAGCCCAGGAACACCGCGATCACCGTGGCTGGCACGGACACGAGTACGCTGTTAAGCAATCCTTGCTTGAGGATGCTGAGGGCGGTGACGTAGTTTCCAAGTTCCAAGCCCTGGGGTGGCAGATAGTACTCAGCCCGGCTGATCTCCCGCGGTGTTTTCAGCGAGTTCGCTACCATGGTGTACATCGGCAGAAGCCAGACCAATGCTGCAACAGTGAGGATGAACAGCAAGGGAAGCTTGGGAAGCCACTTCTTCATCTTCATGTCTGCAACCTCTTCATTGACCACCAGGCATACGGGACCACCACAGCAATGGCCAGAATCAAGATGGTGACGCTAATAGCCGCGCCTAGGCCGACAAATTGCTGGCGGTAGGTCGCCACGAACATGAAGAACCCCAACACTTCAGTTGAGGTACCTGGCCCGCCAAAGGTTATCACCCATACCAGATCGAACACCTTCAGGCTAAAAATGGTCAACATGGATATCGTTACCAAAGTGGCCTGCGTGACGTTGGGCACGACCACATGGCGAAAGATTTGGATATCGGACGCGCCGTCCACCTTGGCGGCCTCAAATATCTCGCCAGGAATGTCGCGGATGGCCGCCAGGTAGAGCGTCATGGCAAAGCCAGTGTACTGCCAGATGGCTGCCCCGATCAGGCAGAAGGTCGCCTGACGCGGACTGGCGATCCAGGGCTGGCCCAAACCACCCAACCGGACGCTATTCAGGATGTTGTTGATCACCCCGGCCTCGGGGTCATACATCCAGGCCCACAACGTGCCGGTGACGACAAAAGACAGCGCCAGCGGGTAAAGAAACAAGGGCCGGAACAGAGACTCAGCCCGGCCCGAAAGCACCAGTCCGTAGGCTAGGAGAAGGCCCAGCACAGCCGAGGGAATGATAAAGGCCACCATCCAGGTCAAGTTATTCCGCAGACTACCCCAAAAACGCTCCATGCGGAACAGGGTCGCATAGTTCTGGAGACCGTTAAATTGCCAGACTGGAGCCATCCCCACCCAATTGTCCATTGAGACAGCCCCGGTCCATGCAATCATCCCGTACAGCAGTAGCACAACGATAAAGATTGGAGCTAAGAAAAGGACAATGTGAACCCGATTGTAGGTCATCCCAGAAAGTGACTCCTTAATTCCCCTGCCCCCCTCTACCTGAGAAAGAGGGGGGCAGGGGTGTGAGAATTGGCTACTTGGCCCAGTACCACTCGCTCTGACCGGCCACGTCGTAGCTCGTCATCACGAGAGAGGTTTGACTCAGTGCCGCATCAACATCCCCGGTGTACAGGAACCGGGTCAGGATGTCCTGCCAGTCGCTCAGGAAGTTCTGAGGAGCCAGCGCGCCGTGGGCCGAAGCGGGGACAATGCGCTTGCCCTTGAACGCCGCAGATGCACGCTGATGCAGATCATCAGGATAGTTGGCGTCCGGCACATCCTTATGGATGGCAATGGAGCCCTTGATGATGTTGAACTCCGCCTGGGTGTCAGGATCCGCCAGGTTGCTCAACCAAGCTGTATTGGCCTCAGGGTGCTCGATTCCTACTGGGCGCGTGAAGGTATCAACGATCATCAGGAAGACTTCTTCCGGCTCCTTGGGGAAGCCGACAGCCTCCCAATCCGTGCCCTCCACGTAGCCAGCCTGGACGAGCTGAGCTGCCGCGAAGTCACCGATGACCATCATCCCGATCTCCCCCTCGCCCAGCGGGCCGGGGATGTCGCTCCAGGCCTTGGCGCCGTGGTACGGATACAGGTAGGGGATCAACGCCTTGTACTTCTCCACCGTGGCCTTGATGGTGGGATCGGTCTCGACGTCCAACTGGCCAGTGTAGAACTGCTCATAGACATCAGGCCCTCCCTCGGAGAGCAGGACCACGTCGAAGAGGAAGATCGCCGTCCACTTGTCGCGCGAGCCAAGGCCGATGGGTGACACATCGGGCTTCTCTTCCTTAATGGTCTTGGCGACGGCAATCAGCTCGTCAACGTTCGCAGGTGGCTCTAGACCCAGCTCTTCAAAGAGCGGCACATTGTAGAACAGCCAGTTGGCCCGATGGGCGTTCATGGGAATGCCATACTTCTTGCCATTAAACGTCACCATCTTGTTGATTACAGCCGGATAGTTCGTATCCAGGTCATTGGCTGTCCAGACATCGTCCACTGGATCGAGATAGGCACCGTCCACGTACATCTTGAGCTCGGAGCCGCTGAGGGACTGGAAGGTGTCGGGCGGCATCTTGGCAGCGAGCATGCCCTGCATCACGGTCTTGAGCGTGATGCCACCGCCGCCAGCGAGGGGGTTGTCCACGATCTCGGTGTCGGGATTGGCGTCGTTGAAGTGCTTGAATATTACGTCCATCGCCTGCTTCTCACCGCCGGCTGTCCACCAGTGGTAAACGGTAAGCTGCTTCTCGACCACTTCGGGCACCGGGGTGGCGGTCACGACCACCTCGACCTCTTTCTCGACTACCTTCTCGACCTCTTTCTCGACTACCACGGTCTCCTTGACTACTTTCTCCACAACCTCTGGGGCCGGTGTCGGACCACAAGCCGTGATAACCATCGAGGCAATGATCAGCAGTCCGATGACTGCGACCCCTTTCTTACCTGCAAGCATTTTTCTTCCCTCCTTCGTCAGGTTTGTGATGTTAATGAACCGTTAGAAAAGTCGAGCTAGCTCTCGTCATATACTGCTTGGATGCTGGCAACCACCTCCTTTCCCCGTCGGGTCTGTAGGGCTAACAGACCGCTGGTAAAGCCAAAATGGCACACGCCGCTTCACCCAACCCAAGTGGGCTATTCATCGGTCAGTAATGGTGACCCTTCCGACCGATGCCTCTTGAGGGACTAGTACTCCATCAAAATGATACCGACCTATGCCACTCTGAGCCACCGAAGGGAGCCAAGAGTCTCGTTCCGGGTGTTAAATAACCGCGAGATGCTTCGCCTTCGATACCGCTCCGGCTCAGAATAAGTTATCATCTTCACCTTGATGAGGTACTAGTCAGTTTACTCTGGGAACAAGGACTCGTCAGAGTCGGTAAAGTCCGGCTTCGTTCTCTCGACTCTGAACATAGACGCATCCTCTAGCAATTGATGCTACACTGTTTATTTTAGCACAAAATCAATCATTTGTCAAGGGGTTATTGAACAAATTCGTAAATTTCCTTGCAAAAACGGTTTGACTTTAAGGCAAATTTGCGGTATAATGGTAATAGGGTTTCGACTTCGAACATACATGAACGAGATAGAGTTGCGTCTTGTGAAATTCCAGCCTACCCGTGTCGCCCTTCAATACCAGATCATGGAGTGATTGTATGCCTGCCACTAAGCGTTTGGAGCAGATTGTTTCACTGGTTGAGGACCAGGGATTTATCTCGGTTAAAGAGTTAAGTAAATTGTGTAATGTCTCTGAGGTGACTATCCGCCGCGATTTGCAGCGACTTGATGAGGAGAAGCGCCTGCGACGGACGCACGGAGGAGCCGTTTCCTTACGCCCAGCTTTCTCGCCTGGCCCCGCTAAATACCAGCCTCCATCTCCTCCACCCCAATCAGAAGGCTTCTTAACAGATAGAGTGGACGTTCTGATCGCGACTTCATTTGACCCTCACTCTAACGGACTCTTACTTGACCGAACCGAAAGCAGGAATATTCCAGTCATTGCTGAGTCGGTTGGTATGAGTGGCGTGAAAACCCTCGTTGCTTTGGACAATTACCAGGCAGCGAGGGCTCTGGGGCGATGGGCTGGTCACTATGCCCAACAGCATTTTGAGGGGCAGGCCTATGTTCTAGACTTGACCTATCATTTAAAGAATACCCAGGCTCGTAGCCTGGGCTTTATGGCCGGGCTTGGGGAGGTCTTGCCTATGGCGCAAACCATCCTCTCGATCAACGCTCAGTCAGGCCATCAGACAGCTTATCAACTCACCATTGACACCCTAAACGTTTATCCTATCATTAACATTATTTTTGCCATCAACGATTCGACAGCCTGGGGAGCTATACAGGCCTGCCAGGATATGAGGGTAAACCCTGACTCTCTGTTGGTACTAACCTTCGGCCTGGAGGGTGAAACGCTAAAGAATGCTCTGATGACAGGGGAGTACTGCAAAGCGGGACTGGCGATGTTCCCAGAAATTGTTGGGCCGGTTTGCATAGAAGCAGCTATTAATGCTTACAACGATAAACCTATGGCCAAACACTTGGCTACCCCTCATGCTGTTCTTACCCCTGAAACCCTACCGCAATTCTATACCAAAAGCGAGACAGGCTGGCACATAAATTGGAGCACCGTTGACAGGGAGCTAGAAATCCCTCTTAGCATAGACAAGACAGCCCCCAGAACGGCAGACACTTTGCCCCGGCGGATCGGGTTTGTTGTGCCCTTCAGTGAGCACGAGTGGTACAAGAATCTGATCACCTGTATGCAGGCTCACGCGGATCATCTAAAGATCGAGTTGGAGGTCGTTGACGCAGATCAAACCCTCAAAGATGAGGTCGCTCTGAGAAGACGGGAGATCGCTCAAACAGCGGCTGAACAGGTTCAACCAGGAGACGTGCTCTTAATAGATGGCGGTCAACTTACTATCTGTTTGGCTGAACAACTAACAACAAAAGAGAATATCACGGTAATTACAAATTCCATCCCTGTGTTTGACATCCTGCGCGACAGGCCCAACATCACCTTGATCTCAACTGGTGGTATGTTGCGCCATTCCAGTGAGACTTTGATCGGGTCTACTGCCGAAGCAGCGCTACGCGAGCTTCGCGCTGATAAGCTGTTTTTAGCGGTAACAGGAATTTCCCTTAATTTTGGTCTGTCGCACACCAATCCGGCCGAAGTGGCTATGAAACAGGCCATGATACGCGCTGCTCGCGAGGTAATCCTCCTGGCAGACCATACAAGATTTCAACAAGAGTCGGTGGTACAGGTTGCACCAGCAAATGTTGTTAACAAGTTAATCACCGATAATGCCCTACCAGCGAGCACCAGGCTGGATTTAACCAAACTGGGGCTAGAGATTATTATCGCGAGGGTATAGTTCAACTGACGCCCCCTGGAACTGGTCAGCCCACTAAGAGTCTATCCGAAAACTAGCTGGCCGGGCTCCCACGCCCGGCAACCCGGCGGCCCTTCGGCTGCGCTCAGGACAGGCGTGGGAGCCGCCTCCGCTGGGTTTTCAGATAGACACTAAGCCAAAAAGGACGAAGATTGGCCAGGGGAGGAAGATGCGGCTTCGACTCAATATCCTTCACCAAACCTGGAACGATCACGATAGAGACGGGCAGTCTGGGCTTAGCCCTGGTTCAGGTCACTCTTGTTCACATATCCAACTCTCCCAGCCGCTCCAGTATGGGCGCGGTGTCGCCGCCTTTCTGCAGCCTGATCTGGCTGGCAATCTGACCGTCCTTGAGGAAGACGATACGGTCGGCAAAGCTGGCCGCCTTGGGATCGTGGGTGACGACGACGATAGTCTGACCCAGTTCGTCGCAGGAGCGGCGCAGAAGCTTCATGATTTCTTCGCCAGCCCTGGAATCCAGGTTGCCTGTGGGCTCGTCGGCCAAGACGATGTCCGGGTCGTTGACGAAAGCCCGGGCGATGGCCACCCGCTGCTGCTCACCCCCCGACAGTTGATCGGGCTTGTGCTTGCGGCGCTCGGTCAGGCCCACCAACTCCAGCAGTTCATCAATCTTGCTCTGGCTTTTCTTGAGCTTTTTGCCGTCAATCAGCAGCGGCAGGGCGATGTTCTCCTCGGCGGTCAGGGTGGGCAGCAGGTTATAGAATTGGAAGACAAAGCCCACGTTGCGGCGACGGGCCAGAGTGACCTCTTTGTCAGACATGACCGACAGCTTGCGCCCGCCCAGGGTGACCTCGCCATCGGTGGATTTATCTAACCCACCCAGCAGATGCAGCAGAGTGGATTTGCCCGAACCCGAAGGCCCCATCACCGCCACGAACTCGCCCTTCTCGACGACGAAATCCACCCCATCCAGAGCATCCACCGTCACCTCGCCCATCTTGTATTGCTTGCTCACCTCATTAGCTTCCAGAATGGCCATGTTTGCCACCTCCAAGCATAGTTTCCTTACTCTTTACTTCTTATCGCCTCCAATATCCCCATGCGGCCTGCCCGCCAGACAGGGTAGAGAGCCGCCACCTGGGAGACCACCAGGGCGATGACGGCTCCGCTCACGAACGAGCCGCCAGGAAAGACATAGTCCATTTTCCAGCCCGTGCCCTGGCTCATCCCGACCACCGTCATCCATGAGAGGGGTAGGCCCACCAGCAAGCCAAAGACGCCGCCGATGACACCCATAGCCAGCGATTCGGCCAGCACCATGCGGCTCACCTGCCCTACAAACATGCCCAGCGAACGCAGCATCCCGATCTCACGCATCCGCTCCAGCACACCCATCGTCACGGTGTTGGTCACCCCCAGCCCAGCCACGATGATCGCGATCCAGACCACAGCTCCAAACATGGCAAAGGCCTGGCTGGTAGCGCGCTCCATCTCGGCCCGCGCCTCTTCACCGGACTCTACTTCCAGGTGCCGGCTCCTGGCCACCCCCTCCTCCAACTGTTGCTTCAGCTGGCTCACTTGCGCGCCGGGTGCGACCCTGGCCATGAACAAGGTGGCCTTGTCCTCCCCAAAGTAACGTTCCATATCGCCCCACGAGCCGTACACGGCCCGTCCCCCCTGGAAGAAATCCTGGATCACCCCGGCCACCTCGAAATCCCGCTCGCCACGGTTGGTGCGCAAGCGGACGGTGTCGCCACGGCCCACCTTGAGCAGTTCACCCACCGTTCCACTGACCAGTATTGCGTCGCCCAAGGCAAAGCGCTCCAGCATAGCCTCGGCGTCCCCCTCATCCTGGGTGAAACGCAACGAGGCCACGTCGCCGTAGGTCTGGGGGTCAATGAACTTGACCAGCATGATCTCCCGCGTCCCGTGAAAGCCTTCAGCGCTGATGCCGCCCACCGCCCTGACGTACATGTAACGCATGGGGGTCATCGGTCCCATGCCCTCCACCTGCTGGAGATCGCGCATCAGTTGCAGGCGCAGCGGTCGGAAGGAGCTGATGTAAAGATCGCCAGCCAGGGCCGCCTCCGTCCACTCGCGCACTTCGTTGTTAAAGCTGGCGTTCATACCACCGATGGCGATGAGCATCGTCACCCCCACCATCAGCACTCCCACCGTCAGGCTGACCCGGCCTTTGGAGCGTTGCAGATTCATGCTGCCCAATCGCCCCGGCTGGCCGTAGATGGCCGTCACCCCCAGGCGGATGACTCGCTCCAACAACATGATAGTCTGCGGCACCAGCAGGGTAGCTCCCAGAAAGAGGGTGATAAAGAACAGCTCGCCGCTCAGAAAGGACATAAAGCTATCCATCACCACCACTGCCAACAGCCCCAGGCCAATGATCCAGCCCCGACGTAGCAGGAAACCCTCTCTCCGGGTACGAGCCTCCAGCAAGGCCTCGATGGGTGAGACGCGGCTGCCTCGCCAGGCAGGCAGCAGGGCGGCGATAAAGGTTGTCATCAGGCCCACAACGGGCCCTTGCGCTGCCCCCTCAGGCGGTATCACAAAACTTTCCATGGGAAGCACACCACCCAACGTCTGGAACATTATCTTCATCAGAACAAAAGCCAGGGCTGGCCCACTGGCCAGACCCAAGACCGTGCCTCCCAGCCCCAGGAACAGGGCCTCGCTCAGCACCAGGCGGAGCAACTGCCCTTTGCTGGTGCCCAGGGCACGCAACAGGCCAATCTCCCGTGTCCGTTCCACCACCGTCATAGCAAAGGTGTTGTAGATGAGCATAGCCCCCACCAACAGGGCAATGACGCTGAACATGCTCATGGCGGCGTTGAAGCCGCTCAGCGCACTGGCGACGGACCGCCCGATGGCCCCCGGGTAATCCACCACGTAGCCCTCGCCCAACTTGGCCTGTAAACTTTCCTTCAACTGTTTCAGGGTTACTTCGTCGTCGGCCACCGCCGCCTCGGCCACCAGGTCTATCTGGTCAATCTTGCGCCCCCGCTCGAACACCTCCTGGGCCACGTCCAGCGGCATAAAGGCCACCCGCCCCAGGTTCAGCCGACCAGCCCCTTTGTCCTTCAACAGGCCCACCACCTGGAACATCTCGGTACCTTCGGCCACCACCAACTCTACCTCGTCGCCCACCTCGATTTCGTACTTCTCGGCCAAGGGCGAGACCAGCATCACCGTGTAGCGCCGGTCCTCAGCCGACAGGAAGCGGCCCTGTTCTATCTCATAGCTGCGCACCTGCCGGTCGGTGTCGGGGTCAATGCCCATCACCTGCAGGCCGACGTCGCCGTCGCGCCCTAGCAGCAGCGACTGGTCCCAGGTGTTGACCACAGCCGTCTCCACACCAGGGGACCCTTGCACCTGGCGCAGCAGCCGTTGGCGGAAGCCGGTGCTGGACTCGGCGGCACTGGTGATAGATAGATCGGCCTGGCCCGACGCTTGGGCGAAAAAGTCCTCCAGCGACCTGGCCGTGCTGGCGCTGGTGATACTGATGGCAAAAATGGTGGCCACGCCCAGCACGATGCCGACGACGGTCAGCAATGTGCGGGCCTTCCTAGTCCACAGATTCCTGAAGGCCAGGGTTGACAGACGTCGCATAGCCGTTGCACCTCCCAATACTAATACGCCCATCTAGCGCTTTCGTCTCGAACCGCTGACCGCCATTGTAA
>JBGVTF010000432.1:0-5684 GCA_041862415.1 Anaerolineae bacterium
TGCCAGCCACTTCAGCCATGCCCGCCAACCCAGCCAGGCCACCGCTGAGAACCATCACCAAAATGATGTTCCGCATCAGGCTGATGCCGGCGTAGGTAGCGGCCCGAGGGTTTTCACCGATGACCCGGATCTCGTAACCCCATTTGGTACGTCCCAGGACGAGCCAGATAAAGATCGCAGCCACGATGCCAAAGGCCAGCCCCAGGTGAAGGCGGGTGCCTAGCAAACGCGGCAGCCAGCCTGCTTCAGGAAACTGGGCTGTACCGGGAAAGCCATAGCCAGCCGGGTCCTTCCAGGGACCGTAAAAGAGGTACTCCACCCAGAGGATAGCGATATAGTTCATCATCAAGGTGGTGATGATCTCATTGACTCGGATAAAGGCTTTCAGCAGGGCTGGTATCAGCCCCCACAGCGCCCCGGCCACGAAACCGGCCACAAACATTGCCGGCAAGAGGAGAGCAGCCGGCAACAACTCAGCCCCGAAAAGGGCCACTCCGGCGGCGGCGATCCCACCCACGGCCAGTTGCCCCTCGGCCCCAATGTTCCAGAACAACATGCGGAAGGCGATGGAGACCCCCAGCCCGCACAGCATCAGGGGGATTGCCTTGACCATCGTCTCCGACAGACTGTACTTGCTGCCGAAGGCCCCCAGGAACATGGCTTTATAGGTTGTCAGTGGGTTGGCTCCGGCCACCAACAGGATGATGCCCCCAAAGATCAGAGCCAGCAGAAGTGATATGAAAGGTACCAGGAAACTGGCCGTGCGAGAGGGGGTCAAACGTTTTTCAATCTTTAGTGGTATCATCATAGTTGGGCAACGCTCCTTTTGGCTCCAGCCATCATCAAGCCAATCTCTGCAATGTCTGCCCCCTCGGCGGGGATGATGCCTATAATTTCACCCTCGTACATGACAGCAATCCGGTCGCTGATGGCCAGCAGCTCATCCAGGTCCTCAGAGATCAATAAGATGGCCGCTCCCTTGTTTTGCTGTTCCAAAAGGAGGTTGAGGACCGATTCAATAGCCCCAACGTCCAGCCCCCGTGTGGGATGCACGGCCACCATCAAGCGGGGACCGATGCTGATCTCGCGGGCCAGGATGGTGCGCTGAAGGTTGCCACCAGAGAGAAGCCTGACCGGGGTTTCCTGGGTCGGGGTGGCAATGTTGAAAGTTTCGATCAACCTGGCGGCAAAGTTCCTGATAGAGAGACGGTCCAAAAACGGACCCTTGGCCAGAGGTGGTTCGCGATAGCCCTTGAGAATGATGTTGTCGCTGACGGGTAGGTTAGGAACCAGGCCCATGCCCAGGCGGTCCTCTGGCACATGGCTGACCTGCTGCCGGATGACCTCCATCGGCGAGCAGTTGGTCGTATCGCATTCGGATATGGATATGCAGCCACCAGTGGCCTTGCGCAGGCCGGTGATGACCTCGGCCAGTTCCCGCTGTCCGTTGCCGGCCACCCCGGCCACTCCCAGAATCTCGCCCTCTCGGATGGCGAAGGAGATGTCCTTCAGGGCTGGAAGCCCCTTGTCGTTCAGCGCCTGCAGTCCCTCGACACTCAAAACAACTTCACCCAGCTCGACCGGCTTCTTCTCCACCCGGAAGAGCACCTCTCGGCCGACCATCATGTGGGCCAGTTCCTCTTTTGTGGTCTCAGCGGTGTTCACTGAGGCGACCACTGTGCCGTGTCGTAGCACGGTCACCCGGCCGGAGATGTCCATCGCTTCGTCGAGCTTGTGGCTGATGAAAATAACGCCCTGTCCTTCGCTGGCCATGCGTCGCAGCGTGGCGAACAGGTCTTCCACCTCTTGTGGGGTCAGCACGGCTGTCGGCTCGTCCAGAATCAGGATGTCCGCTCCCCGATAGAGCATCTTTAGGATTTCAACCCGCTGCTGCTCGCCCACTGAGAGTTGCCAGATGCGGGCGCGAGGATCTACCTGGAGGCCATATTGCTTCGACAGTTCTGTGATGCGGCGCTCAGTGCCAGCTGTGTCGAGGAAAAAGCGCGGTGTCTTGAGGCCCAGGGTGATGTTCTCGGCCACCGTGTGCGGTTCGACCAGCATAAAGTGCTGGTGGACCATGCCAATGCCCAGGTCAATGGCGTCGCGGGGCGAGCGCAGATTGGCCTTTTGCCCCTTGATATAAATCTCTCCCTCGTCAGCCCGATACAAGCCCGAGAGGACGCTCATTAGAGTGGTTTTGCCCGCACCGTTCTCGCCCAGGAGGGCGTGTATCTCGCCAGGTTTCACGTCAAAGTCAATGCGGTCATTGGCCAGCACACCCGGAAAACGCTTGGTGACGCCGACCATCTGTACAAGTATGGAATCTGCTGTCACTCTTCTACCTTTCTACCGATCATTCATAGAGGGTTCGATATACTTCTCCAGCAGCAACGACGGCCTGGCGGGCTGCGGTCAGGGCAGTCTCTGCCTGGGCCTCGTTGAACAGTTCCCAGGGGGGAGTGAATGTCGCCTCGTCCCCATAGGTGGCCTGGATATGTTCTTTCCAACCCAGAGCCTCGAGGGCAGGCAGAGCCTCCACTACCATTCCGCGCGCCGGGTCCGGGATCATCCCTTCGTCCAGCAAGACCCTGATCTGCTCTGCTGGCTGGTGGGTCTTCTCCACCGGCGCGAAGCAGGCAACAATGGCTTTGCCAGCGTTTTCAACGGCTGCCTGGGCATCTCGCACACAATCGTGCCAGGAAGCCCCTTCATAAAACCGTTCAGCCTTGTCCAGATACCCTTCGGCTAGCGTCAGCCGATAGCGGGCGTCATCCCGAGGATTCATGGAAGCCATCCCATTCGATAGCCCAGTGGTGTGCTGGTTGGCGTTTCCACAGCCACATCAATTCGCCGTCACGGCGCACCCGGTAGAGTCCCGCTTCTTCGATGAGCTCACGGATGCGGGCCAACTTGCCGGTCATGTACCCTTCGAGATCATACAGGATGATTCCGTCCAGGCCGATGTCCAAATACAGGGAAGGGAAATACCCCTCGAACTCGGCTGGCTCTTTGGCTAACACCGAGATCCGCCGCCGGAAACGACCGACCACCATCCGGTGAACATAAGTAACTCGCTCAAAACGGTCACAGGGCAAGTTACGGGCGATGACTAATAGATCCACATCGCTCCCCGGCCGCGACTCCCCACGGGCCCATGATCCGTAGAGCACGATAGCGACCAAGTCGGGGCCCAGATGATCTTTGAAGACCCCGACAATGTCGTTCAGAAACTGGTCGGACAGGATTGTTTCCGGTTGGGGGGTGATCTGGTCTATTGTCATTTCTCAAATCGTCGGAGGAATCCATACCGTGGAGCGAAGGTACAGCCTGTCCCGCCTGTGCCGCAATAGCGCCACTCCTGCACGGCAACAGTGGTGATTGCGGCACGGGTGGTGCAACAGTGGTGAAGGGCCTGATGGCTCTGAGAAGACAGACTATCTCAAGATCCATCAGGCCCATCGGATTTCAGAAGCGCGAGCAAGTCAACGAAGAACCCACTCGTGTTTCCTAACTTATCTACCCTATTTGGGGATGGTGCCCACCACGCCTTCAACCAGCCAATCGAAGGCCAGCTTCTCCTCGTCAGCCATGGTCTCGCCTTCGGGCACGCGCAACTCGCCGGTATTGTCCTTGATGGGACCCACAAAGACGTCAAACTCGCCGGCCACGATTTCCGCTTTCTTCTCCTCCACCAGGGCTTTTGCGTCATCTGGCACAAAGTCAGCGATGGGGGCCAGTTCCAGCAGACCTTCCTTCAGACCCCACCACACTGGCGTGTTCGTCCAGGTGCCGTTCATAACGTCCTCCACCGCCTTCTTGTAGAAGATACCCCAGTTCCAGACAGGGGCGGTGAGGAGAGCGTCGGGAGCGGCGTCGGGCACGTAAGCATTGTAGCCGATAGAGTAGAGACCCAGTTCCTGGGCCAGTTTGTCGGGCTCGGTGGAATCGCTCTCGCGGGCGATGACGTCCGCGCCCAGGTCGGCCAGAGCTTGGGCAGCCTCCCGTTCCTTGGGTGGGTCAACCCAGGTATTGATCCACACGATGTGCACTTCCACGTCAGGGTTCACCGAACGCGCCCCCAAAGTGAAGGCGTTCATGTTGCGCACTACCTCGGGGATGGGATAGGGAGCGATGTAGCCCAGGACGTTGTTCTTGGTCATTTTACCGGCCACGATACCCGCCAGATACCAACCTTGATAGCCCCGACCATCGTAGATGCCGGCGTTGTCAGCCATCTTGTAACCGGTGCAATGCTCGAAGACAGTATCGGGGTATTCGGCGGCCACCTCGATGACCGAGTCCATGTAGCCAAAGCTGGTAGCAAAGATCACATCGTAGCCCTTCTCGGCGTAGTCACGGATGATGCGGGTTGAGTCGGGACCCTCCGCAACCAGCTCGCTGTAGGCCGTCTCCACGCCCAGTTCCTTTTCCAGATAGAGCCGCCCTTGATCATGGGCATAGGTCCAGCCCATGTCGCCCACAGGGCCAACATACACGAAGGCCACCTTGGGCTTTTCCATAGGTACGGCCTCGGCCACCGGCGGCTCGGCCGGCGCCTCGCCCACCACGCCTTCCACGAACCAGTCCATGCTGAGCATCTCTTCGTCGGTCATGCTCACGCCTGCCGGTATGGAGAGCTCACCGTTCTGGCCCTTGATGGGACCGGTGAAGACATCCCACTCCCCGCTGAGGATCTTCTGCTTCCACTCCTCCACCAGGGTCTTCACGTCGTCGGGCACCCTGTCGCTCAGGGGAGCCAGGGCCACGATGCCCTCCTTCATCCCACCCCAGTACTGATGGGTCTCCCAGGTGCCATCGAGGACAGCTTTGGTACGCTCCACGTAATAAGGCCCCCAGTTCCAGATTGGGCTGGTCAGCACGGTGTCGCCCACGAACTGGCTCATGTCAGAGTCGTAGCCGACGCTGACCATTCCTCGCTCCTGAGCTGCCTTTTGAGGCTCGGTGGTGTCCTGGTGCTGAGCGATGACGTCACAACCCTGATCCAGCAGGGCCTCGGCTGCCTCCTTCTCCAGGACAGGGTCGAACCAGGTGTTGGTCCATACCACATTGACGGTCGCTTCTGGATTGGCCTCCCGCACCCCCAGGGTGAAGGCGTTGATGCCCCGCAACACCTCAGGGATGGGGAAGGCGGCCACGTAACCAATCTTGTTGGTCTTGGTGGCATTGCCTGCCACCAGGCCGGAGAGGAAGCGCGGCTGGTACATCCGCCCGAAGTAGGTGGCCATGTTATCAGCTGTCTTGTAGCCGGAGCAGTGCTCGAAGTACTTGTCGGGGAATTCACTGGCCACGGTTACCATGGGATCCATGAAGCCGAATGAGGTGGCAAAGACCAGGTCGTACTCTTTCTGGGCAAAGTCGCGGATCACCCGTTCGGCATCCGGCCCTTCTGGCACGTTCTCGATGTAGGCTGTCTCCACCCCCAGTTCCTCTTCCACCATGAGGCGGCCCTGCTCGTGAGCCCAGGTCCAACCCAGATCGCCGATGGGAGCCACGTAGACAAAGGCCACCTTGAGCTCTTCCGCAGGTACGGCCTCGGCCTCAGGCGGCTCGCCCCAGCCCGTCCACAACTTCTTGGCAATGATGTCTGCCTGGATCTGCTCCAGGTCGGCCTTGATGTCGTCCGGCACCTTGTCCTCAAAGTCGTGGAAGGGGCCAACGCCCAC
>JBGVTF010000433.1:0-3224 GCA_041862415.1 Anaerolineae bacterium
GCTTGAAGGCGGCCAAGAGCGCGCTCAAGCGGTGAGCGCCATCGTGGACGCCGGTATCCCTGTCATGGGCCACATCGGCCTGACGCCCCAGACGATCTCCAAATTGGGTGGCTTCCGCACCCAGGGCAAAACAGTGGAGGCGGCGCTGCAGCTCATTGACGACGCGCTGGCGTTGGAGGAAGCCGGCTGCTTCTCGCTGGTCCTGGAAGCTATTCCAGATCGGGTGGCCACACTGATCACTCAGAGACTGGCAATCCCAACCATCGGCATCGGCGCGGGCGCAGGCACCGATGCCCAGATCCTGGTGCTGCACGACATGCTGGGCATGTTCGATCGCTTCACCCCCAAGTTCGTCAAAAAGTACGCCGACTTTTTCGAGACCGGGACCAGGGCCCTGCAGCAGTACGTACAAGACGTCGAGCAGAAGGTTTTCCCTGGGCCTGAACACATCTTCACCATGAAGGATGACGTGTACGAGGCGTTGCTGGCTGAGCTGGAACAACGCGGAGGATGATTCTGATACAACCTTTTGAACTTGTACCTAGCCTGGTTTGGCAGACCCTTCGACTTGGCCGAACCACTGGCGTCCCAATCGGCGCGCTTCGGCCATGAAGAAAGCTTTGACCTGATCCCACTCAACAGGCAGCAACAGTGTTGGCTCATCCTGCTGGTCGGCAACGTCGAAATCCACCAGCGCAGTCACGACCCGCATTCCGAAGCCGCGTGATTGCGGGTACTTGTCGGCGCTGCGAGCAAACAGCTCATCCAGCGAGACGTGAGAAGCGATAAAGTACAGGTCGTAGCAGTAAGCAAATCTCGGGCTTGTAGCGCGACAGCCTCCCAGTGCGGTGTGGCTAATGGGGCCATAGGCGTTCTCCATGACGGTAGTCTGTGAGTTCAAAGAAGCACAGCCAATACTTCAGCCGTCGCCGGGGCAGGCAGTACCAGCCCGCCTGGCGCACCCACTCAGCCAGCCGTTCCCACCCGTATCGGGCAAAGAGCCAACGCAACTCGGGCAGTTCACCCCAGGCCAGTGTGCGTTCGATCACCGTGAAAGCACTGCGTTCTGGATCGAGATCTTCTAACACATACTCCTGAAAGTACGGGCGCAGGTTGACCGGTATGCCAGCCGGTGTCCGTTCAAGCGTATCATCCATGCTATTGCCATCCCTCGTTTTCTCTGGTATCCCAAAAGTGTTTCTGACTCCGGAGAGCGAAAGAGTGCCGATCAACCGCCCGTGAGACGGCGAGTATACCGTCCAGATGGTCACACTCGTGTTGCAGTAACTCGGAGAGAGCCCCCTCTAGCATCATGGTGTGTTCACGCCAATTCATGTCCCGGTAGCTCACCCTACATTGGCCATGGCGCTCAACCTTTACCAACAGATCTGGAAAACACATGCAATCATCCCAGACCTCCATCATTTCCTTGCTCTTCATGTCCAGTATCGGGTTAATGAGAACAACGGGTTCGTCAATGTGCATGTAGACGAGCCGCTCCATGACCCCAATTTGCGGCGCGGCCATAGCACGCCCCGCGCCGCGTCTGCGCCGAAAATCCATCAACGTATCGTGCATATCCTGAACGACAGGTCTCAGGCTCTCGATTTGACCCTTTTCGACGGGCGCGCATACTTCATAGAGTTTCGGGTTGCCGAGTAGTAATACTTCACGTACAGACACAACACGATACCTCCCACCGTGAAATGACAGTCACCCGTCATCGGCTTCCAATTTGCCTTGAGCGGTCAGCCTGGACATCAAGTCCATGGCCAGTTCCTGAAAAGACCGTTTGAGTTCCGACGGGCGAAAATCCATCAGCATCTTGACCGGCCATCGTCCTGGTTCATCAGGGAATTCCGTGGCCCGGTTCAGAGCCACCGCAAACCAGTAGAGGTCAAAGCCGGGATCCTTCTGTGCCGCCAGGGCAAGCAGAGGGTCCAACCGCTCCTGCTGGAGAAGAAAGTAGAGATCCACCGCATCCCGGGGTTCAGTACGGCCGTAGTAAGCCAGCACCTTCTCCACTTTCAGATCCTGGAAATCGTTCACCCACACCCCATACTCCGAAAGGACAGGGGGCTCAAAGCGAAAGGGGGCATCCAGGGCTAGGTTCACCCGGAGGGTCCCCTCGCCCCCGGTCAGGAGAAACTCCACGAAGGTGGCAAAACGTCGGGTGACAGACACCTGAAGGCCCCGGCCAGGGCAAGCGGCCTCCACCTGGTAGGAGAAAGGGAGGACTAGATCAGACTCACCGGTGAAAAAGTCCAGGTCAAAGGACTGCCGGTGGCCCAGATAAAACTCAGCCAGGCCGGTGCCGCCCGTCAGGTAGAAGCGCTCTTGGTCGGGCAGCCCGGCAAAGAGGGTGAGAAACTCCCTCTGGATGGGCGTGAGCAAGCCTTTACCCTTCAGCATGGCAGCGCGTCTCCAGGAAGGTTTTCCAGAGCCGATACAGGTCCAATGGAAGGTTGAGATCGTCCAACAGAACGGCCACCTCCTTCAAGTCCAGGGTGCGAATGTCCTCTGCCCTCCCATGCAGCAGGACCTGGCGAACGTACCACTTCCGTTGGAACGGGTCGGAAAGGTCCACGCTGTCGGTGCTCCAGACGATATGGCGGGGGGGATGAACCACCATTGTCCCTTCTCCTTTCACCTGTCTCTCATTCTGCATTGCCCATCCTTAAAGAAAGCACGCAGGACAAAAGCATGAAGGTCATCTCTATTATATATCAAAACTTGCCAATTTTCAATGGGCAGTTCAAACGCGTGCTCAGCGGCTCTCTTGGCAAACTGACGACTGACCACAGAGCAAGCGGCTCGTGGTGCACTTTCAGGTGGGCATCGGCTGCGGCCTGCGCAGCGAAGCCTGGGGAGCTTGAGGGGTACCCCCTCAACCCCACTTTTGCCCCCCCTGAGAGCAGGGCCGATGGGCCAACGCCCCACACCCGGAAAAGGGAGAAAGGACATTGGGGGGACACCCCCCACGCCCCCCGACCTGCTGCACAGGTCCCGGCTGCGAATATAGTAGCCAAAAAGGGCAAAGGATGATATAATGCCTGAGAACATCAGGAGTACAATAAGACGCCGCCAGTCTGTGGTGCACCCCCGCACCCCCGGCCTGGCGGCGCTAAGCGAGGAGAAAGGTCATGACATCGAAGAGCATTTTTACCGTGGCCGTGCACGCTGGCGAGCGGGGGCCACGGCCCGACTTTACCCCGGTGGTCACA
>JBGVTF010000434.1:0-2843 GCA_041862415.1 Anaerolineae bacterium
CTGACCTACCACATCTATTGGGACATGGGCTTGGGTCTGGGTTTGTATACCTACAAGACCAGTGTGGAGGGAACACGCTACAGTGACCTGAACCTGCGTCCCGGCACGGCCTATCGCTATCTGATAGTAGCTTACGACGGTAGCAGTGAGTCGGCTGCCTGCGAGGTGCTGGTCACCACCCACGCCCGGCCTGAACTGATAGCGGTGGCCATATCTGGACCTACCCAAGCACCTCCGCCATCGCCGAGCCGGCGACCGACGGCCACGGCTATGCCCCCTGCAAGCCCTTCACCCGCGCTTACATCCATGGCGAGTCCCTCGCCCACGTCTACGTCCAGCCAGCAGCCCACGGCCACACCTGCGTCCACCCAAACGCCCTGGATATCGCCCACCCCGCCACGGATCGTGGCCACCCCTACTCCCCTGCCGCCCGACACCGTCCTCCTGGGCCTCATGAGCAGCCACGAGTACGAAGATGACCTGGGTTTCTTCACCATCGTGGGCGAGGTGCGCAACGACCTCCAGATGAATGCCGGCAAGGTTTTGGTAACGGCTACCTTCTACAACGCCAACGGAGATGTCATTGAAGAAGTGTCCACTTCTACCATGCTGGACATCCTCTTGCCTGGCCAGCGCTCGCCCTTCGCCCTCACTCTGCCCAAACCAGTGGACCTATGGGAATACAGCTTGCGCATCACGGCCCGGCCGACTTTAGAGCAGCCGCTGTCGGGTCTGGAGGTGGTCCAAAGTCGTGCTTACGAAGATGAGGTGGGCTTTTACCACGTAACAGGCGAAGTGGAGAACACCGGCCAAAGGGCTGCCGACCGCGTGCAGGTCATCGTCACCCTCTATGACAAGTGGGGCAAAATCGTCAACGCTGGCTTTGTCTACAGTGAGCCCCGGCGTGTCAGGCCGGGAGAGAAAGCAGCTTTCGATTGCTCCTTCAATTATTACCCTTTGGTGAAAGAACACGCCATTCAAGTAGAGAGAGACTGAAAGGACGCAGCCGTGAATTCTCTGGATTCAGTTCAACTCCTCGACGTCATTCAGGCCTTTATCCAGGCCGACACCTGGGCCGCCTCGCAGCGCATCATCGAGGCTCATCCTGAACTGTTGACTGACGAAGCTGACCGATTGCTGGGCCAACTGGTGGCCGTGGCCCGCCAGCAGGGTGACGCCCAGGCCGAGAGCGCTTTCACCAGGCACCGTCAACTGCTGGCCCGCTGCTGCCAGGTGGGGGTGGAAGCTGCCCTTGCGGAGAGAGCAGTGGAAGGGGGCGAGATCCCTTCTGAATTGGGGGCGCTTTTGACCGCGCTCCTACCCGAGCAGCGACAGATCCTTCTGGATGCGTTGGAACTTTCTGATTCTGAGGACTCTTAACGGCCCGAGGGCGCTCTGAGGTTTGAAATCCCCCTTGGGCCATGTTATAATAGGGCACGGTAGGACAAGTTGGCAACAGGTCCAAGGGCAATTTGCCAAATTGCCCCATAACCGAAATGAAACACACCTAAATGATAAAGGAGCACAGAGATGAGAGTCAATTACCAGGTCAACGCCACTCCCTTGTTTCGCGTCCTCTCTGACGATCAAATCGAGGAAATCTACCTCGCCACTTTGGAGGTGCTGGCCCGTACCGGGACCAGGGTTTACGAGGAAGAGGCTCTGGAACTGCTGCGGGAAGGCGGGGCTATCATCAGTGACACCAATCTGGTCCGCATCCCTTCCTTCGTGGTCAAGGCCGCTCTGGATGCCACGCCAGAACGAATCACTCTGACCGGACGCGATGGCAAGAACAAAGTCCTTTTGGAGAAGGATCACATCTACTTCGGTACCGGCTCCGACTGCCCTTTCGTGGCCGATCCCTACACCGATGAGCGGCGGCGGTTCACCTACCAGGATGTTTACAACGCGGCCAAGATCACTGACGCCCTGCCCAACATTGACTTCCAAATGTCTGTGGGCTTGACCTCCAATGTGCCCATCGGCACCTACGACCGTCACCAGTTTCTGGCCATGGTCAGCGGCACTACCAAACCCCTGGTCATCACCGCCGTAGACCGTGAGGGGCTGGCCGATCAGTACCAGATGGCCTGTGCCATCCTGGGCGGAGAGGACGAATGGCGGAAGAACCCCCTCTTTGTGGTCTATATCGAGCCCAGCTCGCCCCTCAGCAATTCAGAAGACGCGGTGCAGAAAGTGCTTTATTCGGCCGAAAAGGGCATCCCGGCCATCTACACCCCTTGCCCCATCGGCGGTGCTACGGCGCCGGCCACCCTGGCCGGGGTGTTGGTGCAGGGCCTGGCCGAATGTCTGGTGGGTCTCGTCATCGCCCAACTTAAGAAGAAGGGTGCTCCTATCATCATTGGTGGGGTGGCTTCTATCATGGATATGGCCTCCACCATCCTGTGTTACGGCGCGCCAGAGTTGCACCTGCTAAGTGCCGCCTACGCCGACATCACCAAGTGGCTGGGGGTACCTGTCTTCTCCACGGCTGGTTGCAGCGATGCCAAGGTCTTGGACCAGCAGGCAGCCATCGAATCGGCCGTTTCCATCACCGTGGCTGCCCTATCCGGGGCCAACCTGATCCACGATGTGGGCTACCTGGAATCAGGGCTCATCGGTTGCTACGACATGATGGTCATGTCTGACGAAGTCATCAGCATGGTCAAACGCCTCATGAGAGGCATCCTGGTGGACGAGGAACACCTGGCCGTGGACGTCATCAACCGCGTCGGCCCCGGCGGTCATTACCTGGCCGATGAGCACACTTACCAGCATTTCAGGAGCGAGTTCTGGTTCCCTCAGCTCATAGATCGCTTACGTTGGGACGACTGGCAACAGGC
>JBGVTF010000435.1:0-2675 GCA_041862415.1 Anaerolineae bacterium
CGAAACCGGTGACGACGATGGGCACCCGATACTGCTCGGCGATGGGTTCGTACTCCCAATACCCCATCACAGTGCAGACGTGGCCGGGGGCCAGAAACCCCTGCACCTCGTTGCCGGGAGCACTGAGAATGACCTCGATGGCCGGAGGGACCAGGACATGGGCGGCAAGCACGGAAAAGTTCGGCAGCCCCATTTGTTTGGCCTGCCACACGGCCATGGCGTTGGCCGGGGCCGTGGTCTCGAATCCCACGGCGAAAAAGACCACTTCCCGGTCCGGGTCCTGCTGAGCCAGCTTTAAGGCATCCAGGGGGGAGTAAACCATCCGCACGTCCCCGCCCTCCGCCTTGACCATCAACAGGTCCTTGTGGGAACCGGGCACCCGCAGCATGTCGCCGAAGGAGAAAAAGGTCACCTCTGGGCGGGAAGCGATGGCGATGGCCTTGTCCAAAAGCTCCACCGGGGTCACGCACACGGGACAGCCGGGGCCATGGACCAAGGTCACTTCCTTGGGCAGCATCCGATCCAGCCCGAACTTGAGGATGGTGTGAGTCTGTCCGCCGCAGATCTCCATCAGCGTCCAGCGCCGGGTGACCGTCCGCCGGATGGCCTCAACGTACCGCTGTGCTGCTGTCTCGTCTCTATACTCGTCTACGTATTTCATGGTTGACAATCTGCGAATCGGCGAATCGGCGAATCACGAAGCTACTGGAGGGTGAAGATAATGGACTCGCCCTGCTCCTCCGCTATCTTCTCCAGTTCGGCCAGAGTCTCCAGCGTCTGTCGGGCCTCTTCCTCGTCCAGGCGGCTGATGGCAAAGCCGGCGTGGACGATCACGTAATCCCCTACCTGGGCCTCAGGGGTAAAGGCCAGGCAGACCTCCTTGACGATTCCCCCAAAGCTCACCTTGCCCATGTTGACGCCGAGGGGATTTTCCTCGATACTGATGATCTTACCTGGAACTGCCAAGCACATGGCTCCTCCTGAATCTACGAACTACGTTTCACGTTTCATTCTTCACACTTGCGACTTTTTGCCTGGTATCCGTAAATATGATACAATTAGCTCAGAATTGGTCCGAGAGGATGTGTAGACCATGTCAACTGTGAAAAACGTGCCGATGCGTCACCAGGCTGTCATGCTGGACACCAGTAGCAGCAGAACCCCACGTCTGGTAATAGAAGTTCCCCCAGAACAAGAGCAGGCTATCCAGAATGCCCTGGAAACCTTGTCTCGAATGGAAACCGGCATCTCTGCCCAGACCGTCGTGTTGGACGCCCTCCGCATCGCTGCCGAACAGACCTACTTCTGGACACCGGAATGGCAGGCCAAAGAGCAAGCGGCCGACCGGGCCATTGCTGAAGGACGGGTGCAGACCTTTGATACGATGGATCAAATGTTGGACTTCCTCGATGGGCAATGAAGTACCGAGCCACCGAACCCTTCTGGGAAGCTCATGCCCAACTTCCGCCCACAATAAAGCAGAAGGCACGACGATCTTTCCAACTCTTCCAGCAAGGTGCTGAGAATCCCCCTTTTCATCCCTCACTGCGTGTCCGAAAGATGCAGGGGCATCCCCATATTTGGGAAGGACACATTACTCTCCAATACGTCTTTACCTTCCACATTGAAAAAGACCCTGACACCGGAGAGACGATTTACGTCTTTCGAAATATCGGCACACACGAAATCTATCGCCAACCGTAATTCACTTCTGGCGCAGAACAAGACTTCGAGCTCAGTCGAGCCGTTCTGCTACTCCGCCACAGTTTCACTGGCGACGGCCACCTGGCCCAGGGCGATGCCGCCGTCGTTGGGCGGGATGCGCTGGTGGACGTAGACCCGGGTGCCGGCTTCGGTCAGGCGGCGATAGGCCCGCTCCAGGAGGATGCGATTCTGGAAGCAGCCCCCGCTCAAGGCGGCGCGCTCCACCACTAGCGTCCGGGCCACGGCGACGATGCCTTCCACCAAAGCATTGTGAAACCGCGCTGCCATCACCCCAACCGACACCCCCTGCCGCAGGTCGGCCAGCAGCGCCTCAAGCAGCGGTCCCCAATCCACCACCAGGGGTTGGGAATTGGGCATTGAGAATTGAGAACTGAGAATTGACAGAGGATATGCCTCCGTCACTGCCTCGTCCACCGCATACTCAAGCATCATCGCTGCCTGGGCCTCGAAGCGCACCTTTTGGCGCAGGCCCACCAGAGCGGCAACCGCATCAAAAAGGCGGCCGGCACTGCTGGTGACGGGCGAGTTCACCTCCCGTTCCAGCATCTGCCGCAGCAGGCGGCGCTCCCCAGAGGAGAAGGCGGCCACCGGGGCCAGATCCTCCCACTCCACGGCCTCTGGGCCAAAGTGTTCCCACAACACCCCCAGCGCTGTCCGCCGGGGCTCCTCCACCGCTGCTTCCCCGCCTGGCAGGTGGAAGGTGCGCAGATGGGCCACACGCTCAAAGCCCGAGGCATCCCCCCACAGAAACTCCCCGCCCCACACCGTCCCGTCAAGACCATAGCCGGTGCCGTCCCAGGTCACCCCCAGGGCCGGCCCTTCTACCTCGTTCTCGGCCAGGCAGGAGGCCAGATGTGCATGGTGATGCTGGACGGCGATGAGTTCGACGGGAGAGACAATGGATTCGTTGTTACAGGCGGCCTGCCGGGCCCATTGGGTGGAAATGTAAT
>JBGVTF010000436.1:0-19229 GCA_041862415.1 Anaerolineae bacterium
TCAAAGTCGTTGCCCGAGATGACGTTACCCGCCCCGGCCGCCGTGCCCCCGATGGTGTTGTCGGTCGCCTCCAAGATGTACACGCCATCAAAGGAGTTGCCCAGGTCGGCGCTGCCCCCCGCGTCGGTGCCGATGTAGTTGCCCAGCACCTGGTTGCCCGTCGCGCCGCTGCCCCGCATCCAGACACCGTACCAGTCGTTGCCCGAGATGACGGTGCGCGCCCCGGCCGCCGTCCCCCCGATGGTGTTGCCAGGCGCCTCCTCGATGCACACGCCATCCCGGGTGTTGCCCAGGTCGGCGCTGCCCCCCGCGTCGGTGCCGATGTAGTTGCCCAGCACTTGGTTGCCCGTCGCGCCGTTGCTCGAGATGACGACGCCGTCAAAGTCGTTGCCCGAGATGACGTTACCCGCCCCGGCCGCCGTGCCCCCGATGGTGTTGTCGGGCGCGTCGTGGATGTGCACCCCATCCAAGGTGTTGCCCAGGTCGGCGGTACCGGTGGCGGCGGTGCCGATGTAGTTGCCCAGCACCTGGTTGCCCGTCGCATCGCTGCCTAAGATGTAGACGCCCAACTGGTTATTGCCCGAGATGACGTTGCGCTGCGCTGCCGTCATGCCCCCTACTGTGTTGTCGGGCGCAGACCAGATGATTACGCCATGCGCGGAGTTGCCCAGGTCGACGGTGCCGGTCGCGTCGGTGCCGATGTAGTTGCCCTCGATGAAGTTGCCACCGCCGACCCTCAAAGCGACACCAACCGCGTCGAAGCTGTGTATCACCAGCCCCCGCACCGTGCTGTTCCCAGCAACGATGTGCAGCCCGTCGGCCCCTGCCCCGGCGCCGCTTCCGTCCAGCTCGATAATTGGGCTGCCGGCATAGCCCGGCTGGGTCGTGCCGTCAATGGTCACCGGGCGGGCGATCATCGGCAGAGCAGAGCCGGGCGAGATGGTCTGCACGCCCCCGCCGCCGACGTTGAAGGCAATCGTGTGCGGCGCTCCCGCAGCAAGGGCATTGGATTCCATAATCGCCGCCCGCAGGGTGCAGTTGCCCCCTGCATCGGCGCAGGTCCCGTCCCCCGGAGCGACGTCGTCACCGTCACCAGTGGAGTCCACGGTGAAGGTGTCAGCCTGGGCCACCGGCGCCGGCCTCAGGGCCAAGGCCAGTCCGGCAAGCAGCGCGGCGCTGAGCAACAAACGAAGCCCCCTGGTCAGGGTGTTGGCGAAGGTGTTTTGCCTCATGATGTCTTCTCCTCCCTGAGACGGCAGTGTAGCCGGATGCTGGCTGGTATGCACCCCACCACGGTTTGGTGGGCTGCTGCCTTGTTGCCAGTTGCCAAGGCAAGGACTTAGCCCTTACCGGCTCTCGATATGAGCACTGGGGGCCAGGGCGTTCATTTTCGGTCTGCAAGGTGCCAGGCACTTGCTCAGACAACACAAGCGCCTCTGCCAGGGGGACAATCTCTCCCCTTTGGGCATTTCCTGCCAGGGCAAAAGTGCCTGGCACCTCACTTGGACAGCGGGCGATCCAGCGAAAGCGGGGCGCTACTCCCTGGCCCTTCCAGGGGAGCGAACTGAGCTAGATAAGACACGTTTGTGAGGAGTTCAGGGGGTGAGTCCAGCGCCAGTCCAGCGTCGCCGAGTAGCAGAGCGCATCGAAGGGTGGAAAACGAAGCAGCGTATCAAGACCAAGCAAGTTGTGCACACAGTCCCACTTGCTTGACTTCGATACGCTGCTCAATCGGCGCTCGTTCCGGCCGGTGTTGCTATGCCCCAACGGGGGCGGCTGAAAGGTTACAGGGGAAAACTCCACGTTGACTCCCCCCCAACTTGTAGATGCGCCCAGCAGGCAATGGAAGTCACCTCTCCATGGCCAGGACCTTGTTGACGCTTTTCAGCAATTCCTGGGGGCCAAAGGGCTTGGTCACATAGTCGTCAACCTTGGCAATGTGTAACCCCAAGACCTTGTCAATGCTCTGGGCCTTGGCCGTGACCACGATGACCGGGATGTCCTTCAATTGCTCATCGGCCCTCATCTGGCGGAAGACCTCCCACCCGTCAATCTCGGGCATCATCAGGTCCAGGAGGATCAGGTCGGGCATTTCGCGGCGGATCACTTCCAACCCCTCCTGGCCGCCCACCGCGCCTAACACCTCAAACCCCTTCCGCTCCAGGATGAGCTTGATCAGGTCTATCATCTCCGGTTCATCTTCAATGCACACGACTTTTTTCTTCTCGTCGGCCATTCGGGTTCCTCCATCTTGGACAGGCAGAACAATGACTTCCGCGCCAACGTCACGCTTCCCAACTGTCATGTGAGCGATCGCATCTCTTTACATAGTTTACCACAATATGGCCCAAAAGTCTAGCTGTACCTTTCCCCACACTTTTGAATGATACCCCCTTAGGGCTCGCAGAACTGTAATTTCCCGGTTTGCTCCGGCTGGATTTGTAATCCAGCCGCCGGCCCGCCGGATTGCCTGTGGCGCAACAGTGCCGCAAATCCGGCCGGAGCGAAAGTTATTCTCTTACGAACCCTTAGAGCTGATCCCCTATCAGAGGAACAGGATGGACTCGTCAATCTCATCCAACGAGGCACAACCCGTCAGGATCATGGCCGAGCGCAATTGGTCAGCATACAGGTCAAGAACCGTGGTCACCCCTTCGGCTCCGCCGCCCATGGCGGCAATGGCCAGAGGCCGGCCCACCAAAACCGCATTGGCTCCCAGGGCCAGCATTTTGAGGACGTCTGCCCCAGAGCGCACGCCCCCATCAACCAGGACAAACACGTCTCCTCTCACTGCCTCAGCGATCTCGGGCAGCACATCGGCCGTGCCTGCGTTGTGATCCAACACCCGCCCGCCGTGGTTGGAGACAACGATGGCCGCTGCTCCGGCCTCCACCGCTGCTTCAGCATCCTCAACCGCCATGATGCCCTTGAGGATGAAAGGCAGGTCGGTGGCGGCGATGATCTCCCTCCAGGCTCCAACTGTCTTTGGCCCCACCGGTTCCCCGGCCCTCACCATGCCGATGATGCCCGCTGCGTCCACGTCTACCCCCACTGCCCAGGCGCCTGCTTCCTCTGCCTGCCGTATGCGAGTCACTATTTCCTCAGCCAGGCGCGGCTTGATGACGGGGATGCCCCGCCCGCCGTTAGCTCTAATCACGTTAATGCCTGTGCTGTAGACAACCGGGCCTGGCCCATCACCGGTCATGCCCACCGAACCGGCTGCTCCGCTGCCACCTATCATAGCCATGACAAAGTCGGCCTCGGGCATAGCATCACCCATGTTCAATCGCATACCGGCTACAGGCGCAGCCAGGATAGGCATCGAAAGCCTGTATCCAAAAAGCTCGAAGCTGATGTCCGGCTCTGAGGCCTGGTGGATGGTACGCAGGTTGAGCTTGATAGCGGCCAAGGCTTCCACGTTGGCTATGAACGAAGAGCCCGTACCGGTGCCGCCCATACCCGGCATCTCACCAGCGCAGGCCCGTCCGTCACAGACCCGGCAGACCCGACAGGTGCCCTTGAAGCGTTCCTTGGCCAGACGATTCATCTCGGTGATATCCATAACTGCTCCCTTTTGTAGTTCTACTCCCTCTCAAAGCGGAGCTTTGCTGGACAGTTGGGTCCAGTATGAGGTCGTTGTAGCGGGTATCATGGTATCACAAGAAGCACCTGGTGTCAACATCCTGCAAGGCACAACTGTCTGCGCTGTAGGCACACCCAGCGGGTCTATCTTCCCTTTTCTGAAAATAAAGTGGGAGCCTCTCCCTCAACAAGGGCCCTATCCGAACCTTGTAGAAGGAGATGACTCCCCTGCTATAATATACACCGCGCAAAGTGGTGAAAAGATACGGCCTGTGCCGTGTCGCTTGGAGCATGGTCCTAATCCCAGAAGAAACTTCGAGTGGCGCTCATGGGGCTGATGGCCATACCGTCTGGCTGGCCGTCGGGCCTGGTGCCTGTGTGGCGCACCACGGTCACGTCCCAGCGGAACAGGTGCGATTCAGCCTCAACAGAGGGACGTAGCGAGGCTGGTACCCGCCAACTGGTCGTCTTGGTCCAGACGCTGGGATGCTGATAGACTGGCTCGGTCATCAGGCGCAGGCGCAGGATGTACCACTCGTCCTCGGCCAGGATGCCCACCGAGGCCCAATTCAGTACAATGTCGGCCTCCTCGCCTCGAAAGGTCTCTCCCTCGGCCGGGTCGAGCAGGTCGGGGGCTGCATAGGGTGGGCCGGGGGTGGGGGTAGGCTTGGGGCGCGGTGTGGGCGTGGGGACAGGGGTGGGGGTGCCCAGAGGGATGAGCAACTCCTGACCGGCAAAGATCCACTGGGCGTCGGCAAGGTCGTTGGCGGCCATGATGACCTCCACCGAGGTGTCGTATTGAAGGGCGATGCCGAGTAGGCTGTCGCCGGGTTGGACCACGTGGACGACCACCTCCGTTCCACGGGGAGGCGCAGTGGGAGCACCGGGCACGGGCGTAGGGCCGCCCACCGAGCCCGCCAGGGGGATGATCAACTCCTGACCAGTGCGGAGCGAGCGCGGGTCCTCGATACGGTTGGCCGCTACGATGGCCTCCACCGTGGTGCCATAGTCGGTAGCGATGGAGGTCAGGCTTTCGCCAGCCTGCACAATGTGGGTCAGAAACCGGGTCGGCTCGGGAGTGGGTGAGCCTGTCCTGAGCTCGTCCTGAGCAGGGTCGAAGGGCAAGGTCGAAGGAACCTCAGCGGTCGGCGCAGGGGTGACGATGACCAACTCCTGGCCCGCGTAGATCATCTCCCGCTCGTCGAGGTCGTTGGCCTGCAAAAGGGCGTCCACTGTGGTGTCGTACTCGATGGCAATAGAGAGCAGAGTGTCGCCCGATTGCACCACGTAGATGACCGGCATGGGTGTGGGGGTAGCGGTGGAGGTGGCAGTGGGAGTGGATGTAGGAGTAGCCGTGCTCGTTGTCGTGAACGTAGGCCTCGGGGTAAGCGTCGGCGCATCCGTGGCCGCGGAGGTGACGGCGGCTACCCCTTGGCGCTGCCAGGGTCTGGTCACTCCCAGGGCGACCAGGACCGCAATGACCAGCAGGGTGATCACCAGGGGAACGGTGGGGCGTTTAGAAAAGTTCAGGCGTGGAAACCTACGCTCCTGGTTGCTCACTCCGAGCCCTCCCCTGTGCTACACGCGACAATATGCTTTTGAGATCATCCCTGAGCAGGAAGAGGCTGAACCCGAAGCTCAGCAACGAAATTACCTTGCCCACCACCCGAACAGGAGTGTCGCCGAAACGGATTTTGACCTGGTGCTCCCCAGCGGGCACGTCCAGGGTGATCAGGCCATAAGGAGCTTCTGGGCGGATAGGGACTTGCTGGTCGTCCACATAGCCTCGCCAACCGGGGAAGTAATAAGTATAAAACTGTATTGTGGCCTCCTGGGATGAGCGCACAATGATCTCCTCCGAGCCTCCGCCGTGGCGGACCATGTCCACCGCCGCCCCTTCGGTGAGGGCGTGGGCTTTCACCAACGGCTCACCGGCCAGGTACTGGGCCACCAGCGGCGTGCTGCGGGGCTGCTCCTGAGTGTAGGCTACCATACAGACCATATCCGGGTGAGCCAGTTCAAAGTCCAGGGGAGCCGCTGGCGTCTCCAGGCGAGGCGATAGCTCCGTGTATTCCGGGAGAGTGTAGCCAAAGCTGGCCAAAATGACCACCAGGAGCAAGACGTAGAGGCTGGGATTTGTGCCCGAGTCGCGTCTTCTCTCCCCCTCTGCTCCCTGTACTATGGCTCCGGCCAGCACAGAGAGTGTGAAGGCCGTCAACACCAGCAGCCGCCAGGGAAACTGCACCAGAGCAGCCACAGGCAGAAGCCGCCACAAGGGGAGAGAGAGGGGCAACATGGCCAGGATGATGACCACAGTGAGGCCCAGGAAAAACAGAACCATCCCTCGTCCAGATGTCCGCCGCCGGAGAGCCAGAACTGCAACCACCAGGGTCAGGATAACAGCCGTCAGGCCCAGTTGCAGAGACATGGTATCTTCTGGACCCTCGACGGCGTAGCCATAGTCCCACAAAGCCGAGAGCAACTGGAAGGGGTAGATGAAATGCTGGTCATAGCTGTAGGTTGCCCTGGTCCACTGTTCCTGGGCAATGTAGCTTCTCTCAACCGTCACGGGCAGCAGGAAAACAGCACTGAGGCCCAGGGCCAGGACAGCCGCAGCCAGGGAGAGACTGCTCAGGTGGAGCCATTGCCGCAGACTCGACCTGGCTTTGCGCAACACCAGCCAGAGCACATAGGCCATCAAAACGGGAGTGAAGAGGAAAGCGGTCACGATGTGGGTCAGAATCAGGCCGGCGTAGGCCAGGCCAGCCAGAGCCAGGCTTCGCCGTGAGCGCCCCTCGGCCTGAGCTCGGGACGAAGGCTCAGCCGAACGGTAGCGCGGTTGCCCGGTCTCCACCAGTTCCAGGAAAAGCAGCAGGATTAGAGGGAAAAAGACGAAGGTGCAAAACTCATAGAAGGCGCAGCGCACATAGATGTCCACCAGACGATAGGGCACATAGATGTAGACCACTGCCGACACCAGCCCGGCCACAGGTCCCCAGAGGCGTTTGCCGAAAGCGTACATGGTCAGGCCGGACAAAATGAAAGCCAGGGCGTAGGTGATCTTGATCGCAGCGGTGGGACCTGCCCCCAGCAAGTGAAAGACCTCGGCCACATAGTAGGGCAGGGGGGCATAGAAAATAAAAGTGGGATACCCATAGCCGAGGCAGTGGTCGGGACCCCAGCGCGGGTAGAGGTAGCCATCCTGTATGCCCTGGTGGAACTCGGTCAGGAAGAACACGCTGTGGGCAGCGTCGTGAGCCTTGAGGAAATAGACCGGTGTAAGAAGAGGCCCCCAGGCGAAGAGTGCGAAAGCCACCACCAGGATCACGTTAGCATCACCTTGAGCGAGAGGCCAGTGCCTGGCCAGACGTCTAAGACGTCCCATAGCGCCTCCTCAAGTAGGCCCGCCCCGCAAAGGCCAGCAACACGATGACCATACTGACGAGGGAAATGTACGTGCCCCAGATGCGCACCGGCGTGTCTTCAAAGCGCAGGAGCAGGTAGCGCCGGTTGCCCGGCACCTTGACCGTGATCCGCCCCAGGGGACCGTCTTCGGGCTCGATTTCCGCCTTGCCGACGATGCCCAGGCCCCGATCGTGCTTCTGCACCAGGTAAGCCCGCCAGCCAGGGTAATAGAACAGGTTGAAGGTGAGCCGAGTAAAGTGCTTATCGTCGCGAATGGGGGCTTTGTACTGCACCAACTCATAAGTCGTACCCCATTCCAGGGCCGCGGCTGCGGCTCCTTCGGGCACGGTACTCTGGTCCAGCTTGGATTCCACCGGCAGGCCGGCGATATAGTTGTCGGCCATGGGCGACCATTCTGGTATCTCCTTCACCCAGGCCGTCGAACCGGTCATCTCGTCAGCGCTCTGCTGGAAAAGCATCAGCCCTGCCAGCGAGACCGGTCCCTCAGCCGGTTCAGCGATCTCCACCTGGAGATAGGGATAGCTGCCCAGGATGACCAGAGTTACCAGGATAAGTAAGGAATAGGAGACTGGAGATTGGGAATTGGGAATTGAGAATTGAGAATTGAGAATTGAGCCCGCCAGCACGGCTGTGGAAAGGACGGTGAAGGTCAGATATCGCCAGGGGAACTGGGCAAAGCGCACCGGACTCAAAAGTTCCCAGGTCGTGGCCGCAGCGGGCAAGAGGAGGAAGATGGCGATCAGGGTGACGGCCTGGAAGAAGAGGATTTGTCGCCGCAGAGCCCAGTCTTTGGCCTGCTTCAGAACGGCCAGCGACAGGACCGAGAGGACAAAGGGCACAGCCCCCAATTGGAAGCTGACCGTGTCGTCCGGGCCGGGTCCGCTGGCCCCAAAGCCCCAGGTGGGGGAGAAGAGCTGGAAGAAGTAGACAAAGTCGTCGCGGTAATCGTAGCGCCCCGCATACCACTGGTCTACGCGCACGTATTTGAACTCGGTCAGGGATGGAATCCAGAAGATGGCACTGAGCCCAAGTCCCAGGAGGATGCCCGCCAGAGGGGGGATGGAAATGCGCAAGAGGTTGGCCATGAGCGGGAAGAAGGACTCCCTGGATAGTTCACGCAGGCGCTGAGTCTGGTTGATTTTGGCCAGCACCAGCATGATGAGATAGGCAGGCACCACCAGGAGAGAGTACAACAGGGTGATCAAGTTGTTGGTGAACATCAGCCCGGCGTAGGCCAGGCTCAGGCCGACGATGTTGGTCAGACGCGGATTCTGCACCGTCTCGTAGCAGCCCCACAAGACCAGGGGCACGAAGACATAGGTCACCGACTCGGCCAGGGCGGCGCGCACGTAGAGGTCAAAGACGTGATAGGGGACGTAGACATAGACCAAAGCAGCCACCAGGCCCGCTTTCGGTCCCATCAGACGGCGGACGAAAAGATACATGGCCAGCCCGGAGAACACAATGGACAGACCGAAGACGATCTTGACCGAGTTCACAAAGCCAAAGCCGACGAGGTGAAAGACCTCGCCCACATAGGAGGCCAAAGGGCCGTAGATGTTGAAAAAAGGATAGCCGTAGCCAAAGGTAAAGTCCGGCGCCCAGCGGGGATACCAGATGCCATCCTGGATCGAACGGTCGAACTCGAAGAGGAAATAGACGTTGTGCCGCGCGTCGTGGGCACCCCAGAAGTAGCCAGGCTGCAGAAGCGGACCCAAAGCAAAGACGGTCAGCAAAAGCGTCAAAAACAAGTAGGGATCAATTCTCCAGCCCTTCGGGCTGAGCCTCAGGACGAAGCCCTTTCTTTCCTCCATCGGCCTCAATTCTCCTGCCTTCTCTCGTCCAAAATCACTTCCGTCGTCCCCTCGGGCATCTTCAGCCTCTCCCCTGTCTCACTGGCATACATCCCCACCACCAGTTGGTAACCCTCCCGTGGGCCAGCCAGGTCAATCTGCAACTCGTAGCGGTCCTGGACGATCTCCCCCAGCCCCCACTCCGTAGTTAGGTACTCATCCTCCTGGGGCGCGGTGTCCCGTTGGCTCCAGATGGCCCCTTCCCCATCTACGGCGTGCACAAAGACGGTGTAATCCGCGTCCAACGGCTTCAGGGCTTGCCAGAGGACGTTCAGGCGAACGGTGGCCCCGTGGCGCAGCGGCCCCTCGACGCGGTAATCCAGCAGCGCGATCTGGTTATCGCCCAGGACAGCCACTGGAAGGCCGACGGGCTCCATATCGTAGACGTGAGAGTCCTCGGCCAGGGGGGTGAAATCAATGCTGAAATCTATGAAGCGGGGCGAGAGGTAGCCGTAGCTGGCCAGCACGGCCAGGGCCACCAGCCCTGCCCCCAGAGGGAAAGCCGCCAGGCGCCGATCCAGAGCGACGATGGAACCGGCCAGCAGCGACGTGGTCAGGCCAATCAGGCTGAGCAACTGCCAGGGATAGCTCAGCAGATGGGACAGGCCAGCGATGCGCCACAAGAGCGCCGTCGGCGAGAGCACGAGTGCCACCAGCACCAGGGTCGCCAACTGCCAGAAGAGCAGCGTCCGCCGCAGCCTAATGGAAAATGGAGATTGGAGATTGGAGATTGGTGACCGGGCTATCAGGATGACCGAGACAATGGCCAATCCCACCGGCACCAGTCCCAACTGCAGAGGCATGGCGTCCTGCCAGCCTTCCACGCTGGCCCCGTATCCCCAGGCGGCTGAGAAAAGCTGGAAGGGATAGACGAAATGCTGGTAGAAATCCACTGGTGAGACCAAAGAGAACCCGTTTTTGAAAATAGTCGGAACGAGAGCAAGGAGGCCAAGGACAAGACCGGCCGCCAGGGCGAGGAGGGGCCATCCCGTTTTCCTTGCCAGCACTCTCCCAGGTTGCCCTACGAGCACCCAGGCCATCGCCAGGAGGATGAGACACAGGGTCAGGCCAACGTGGGTCAGGAAGAGGGCAACGCACAACAGGGCTGAGGTAGCGGCATGACGGTAGCGTTTACTCCCAACTTCTTCTGTGACTAGATTATGTAAAGACCACAGGAGCAGAGGAAAGCCGACGAAAGCCCAGGCCTCGGCTAGGGTTCCGCGCACGTAGACTACGGCCAGGTGATAGGGCAAGTAGGTGTAGACCACGGCGGCTATCAAAGCGGCTTTACCCCCCCATAGCCTTTTGGCCCAGCCATACATGGCCCAGGCCGACAGGACAAAGCTCAGGCCGTAGCTCCAGCGGATGGCCTCGGCCCCGCTCGCCCCCAACCAGCGAAACAACTCGGCCACGTAGTAGGGCAAAACGCCTTCGCCCCGCAAGAAATCGTACCAACGGCCCACCGTCGGCGCCCAACTGAAATCACCCAGGTTGAGCTCCAGATCATAGAGGTTGTAGATAGGCAGGAACCCACTGTGGGATTGGAGGAAGCCCGGATAGGTCAGAGGGGCGAAGGCAAAGATGGTCAGAAGGAAGAGCAATATGAGATTCAAATCAAGCTTGCGCAGAAGCTTTAACAATGGGGATGGTCATCCTTTCGCACATACCGAGAGCGCGTCTATTATATCACACCCTGTTCGTTTGCGCCAAATGCAACCAAGTCAGGGCTTGCGCAGCGAAAGCCGGGGAGCAGGAGGGTGTTATAGGCCAGATTAACGGCGTGAACTTTGCTAGCGCATCGTCAGCGTACACGAGCCCTGCCCGGCGGATATCTTGACCAGTCCTGAATACGCTGGAGCCAAAGAGCGGCTGTTAGCTGCCCGGGCTGTCCAGGCAGAGATCAATCTATAGGATGAGCTTGATTATCTGCTTGATTTGGGGTATTATGATGAAGTGATCGGCTACTGTCATGATGTAGCCATGCTCAGAAGCTGGAGCATCCGGGCTGTTGCCCACACGAGGAATGGTTGCGCCGCTTTGCCGGACGGATGGTCGGTATCCATCTGCACGACATTGTCAGCTTGCGCGATCACCTGGCCCCCGGGTTGGGCCAGGTGGACTGGGACATGGTGGCTCGCTACCTGCCAGCGGAAGCGGTGCCCACCTGCGAATATCGAAGTCACAACTTGCCACAGGAGTTGGCAGCCGGGTTGAGGTTGCTGGCCGAGAAAGGGTGTGTGCGCGAGGCAAAGGCGTGATGGGAACCATGATCTATACCCTTACTCTCAATCCAGCGCTCGATCGCGAATTGACCGTGCCAGCGTTCGCCTTTGACAGAGTGCTGCGTGCCAGCGCGGTCCGGGTTGACTACGGCGGCAAGGGCTTCAACGTGTCGCGGGCGCTGGCTGCTCTTGGTGCAGAGAGCATCGCGCTGGGCTTTGTCAGCGGCGCAACCGGGGAAAGCCTGACCGTCGGGCTGGCAGACCTGGGTATCCGCACCGATTTTGTGCGTGTCGCGGGCGAGACACGCACCAACGTCAGCATCGTCACCGAGGACCACGCGCACTATCTCAAAGTGAACGATCCCGGCCCGACGATCACCTCTGCCGAACAAACCGCACTGCTTCAGAAAATCCGCGCCCTCGCCCAACCAGGCGATTGGTGGGTGCTGGCCGGCAGCCTGCCGCCCGGCGTTCCAGCGACGTTTTATGCCGAGGTGATCCAGTTGGTGCAATCCGCTGGCGCGCACGCGGTGCTCGACACGAGCGGTGACCCATTGCGCGTCGGCTGCACGGCCAGGCCCTTCCTGGTTAAACCCAACGCTGCTGAGGCTGGCGAACTAGCGGGGACTCGTGTTGCCTCGCCGGACGAGGCACGCCAGGCCCTCGGCAAGATTCACGCTCTCGGTGTACAAAATGCCGTCATCTCACTGGGTCAAGCTGGGGCGCTCTATTCGGATGGGCAGAGCGTCTGGCGCGCCGAACCGCCCGCGATTGAGGCACGCAACCCTATTGGCGCGGGCGATGCGCTGGTGGCCGGGCTGGTGTGGGGGTTGAGCAACAACTATTCTGGACCGGAGGTTTTGCGTTGGGGCGTGGCTTGCGGTGCAGCAGCGGCCAGTCTCGATGGCACAGCCATGGGGCCACGGTCTCTCGTTGAGAGTTTGGCCCGACAGGTGCGTCTCGTCTCAGCCCATAGGCATTACTAAGGCCAGCGACCGCTGGTTGAGCGCCGTCCTGAGCCTTGCCCTGAGCAAGATCGAAGCCCCCCACGCCCCCCGACCTGCTACGGGGGCTGAGCGCTCAGCCTCCAATTTCCGACATGGCCCTCTCTTTTGGCGAAACACTTTCATCCAGGTGATGGCGCTCCGGCTTGGCCCCTATGGAGTGGATGAGCAACTCTCTGACCTCTGCCAGGCCAGCCCCCTGGCGCAGAGGGGTGCGCAGGTCAATCTCGTAGTCGGAAAGCAGGCAAGGACGCAGGCGACCGTCGGCAGTGAGGCGCAGGCGGTTACACTGGTAGCAGAAATGCTCACTGATGGGGCTGATGAAGCCAACGGTACCCACCGCTCCAGGGAGGCGATAGTACCTGGCCGGGCCGTTGCCAACCCCCACTTTGGCCGACACGAGCTCGCCCCAGGCATCCTCGATCCGGCGACGTACCTCTTCTACGGCAACGTAGCCATCACCTGCCCAGGCAGCGTTGGCCCCCAGGGGCATCAGCTCAATGAAACGCACGTGCCAGTCGCCCTCCAGGGTCAGCCGGGCAAAGTCCACCACCTCATCATCGTTGAGACCCCGCACCAGCACCGTGTTGATCTTAAGGGGCACCAGGCCCGCATCCCTGGCGGCAGCGCTGCCTTCAAATACTGCGGCCAGGTCACCCCCGCGCGTTATCTGACGGAAGCGCTCAGGCTGCAAAGTGTCCAGGCTGACGTTGACCCGCTTCAGCCCCGCCTCGGCCAGTTCCGCCGCGTACCGCGCCAGAAGAGTGCCATTGGTGGTCATGGCCAGGTCATCAATGCCAGGGACGCGGGCCAGCATACGCACCAACTCTACAAAGCCCAGGCGAACCAGCGGCTCGCCACCCGTCAGGCGGACCTTGCTGATGCCCAGAGAAGCCGCTGCCTGGACGATGAGCCCAATCTCCTCGTAACGCAGGATCTCATCGTGTGAGCGCCACGGCACTCCCTCCGGCGGCATACAGTACACACAGCGCAGGTTGCAGCGATCAGTGACCGAAATCCGCAGATAGCTGATGGGCCGGTTGAAACTGTCCAGATAAGGCATTGCTGCTTACCTCCAGGTGCCAGGCACTTGATAAGTGCCTGGCACCTTCTTACTGGACCGCCCGCCACTCCTCAGAATCAGGCACGAATAGCGGCTGGCCGAACTTGTCTTTACCAAACTCCCCGATCACTTCCTGGGTGGGCACCGAGGTGAACCAGTTGATGAAACTCATGGCCAGGTCAAAGTTGACGTGGGGATGCACCTCCGGGTTGACGGCCATGATGCCGTAGGGGTTGAAGAGGATAGGATCGCCTTCCACCAGGATGGGCAGATCAATGCCCTCCAGGGTGCGGGCCAGGTAGGTGCCCCGGTCAGCGAGGGTGTAGGCCAGTTGCTCGTTGGCCATGGTCAGCACGGCCCCCATGCCCTGTCCGGCTGAGATGTACCAGTCACCCTCGGGTGTGCCCCCTGCCTTTTCCCAGATCTCCTTCTCCTTGGTGTGGGTCCCCGACTCGTCGCCCCGGGAGACAAACCTGGACCTGGCCTCGGCGATCTTTTTGAAAGCCTCGGCCGCGTCGGCCATCCCCTTGATCCCGGCCGGATCGTCCTTGGGACCGATGACCACAAAGTCGTTGTACATCAGGTCCTTGCGGTTGACCCCATAGCCGGCCTCAACGAAGGCGTCCTCTTTGGAGCGAGCATGGACCAGCACCACATCGCAGTTGCCGTCCTCGCCCAGCTTGAGAGCCTGGCCGCTGCCCACGGCGATGACTTCAACTGTAGCGTTGTACTTGGCCTCAAAGTCGGGCAGGATGTGGGCCAGGAGGCCAGAGTTTTCGGTGCTGGTCGTGGTAGCAAGGATCAGCTTCTCCGGTTCAGGCGGCTTATAAGAGGCCATCAGCACCCCGGCGTCTTCGGGCGCAGGGATCAAGACCTTCCATCCCGGCTGAATGATGCGGGGGTTGGCGATTTTGGCAAAGGCAGAGTCCTGGGCGTTCCTGGCACTGGTGGCAGCCACGATGGCCGTGTAAGCCGCGCCGTTGCCCAGGTACTTTTCGGCCAAACTCCATAGATTGTCGTCCTTCTGCACGGTGTAGATGGTCTCTCCTGCGCTCAGGGGAGCAGACTCGGCCGCTCCCAACCCCAGGGGCAAGAGCAACGAAAGCAGAAGGATCGAGGCAAACAAACGTGATTTGATGCGAGACATCTATTTTCCTCCCTCAGATTTCAATACACCATCTCCCCACGCACGAAAGCCGCGGTGCGGGGATCTTGCGGAGATTCAAAGAACTCTCGTACCGGCGCTACTTCCACGACCCGGCCCTCCAACAGCAAAGCCACCCGCTGAGCCAGGCGTTTGGCCTGAAAGACGTTGTGGGTGACCAGCACGATGGTTGTGCCCCGCTCGCGATTCAGGTCGGCCACAATATCCTCGATGAGACCCACGTTGTAGGGGTCCAGGTTAGCCGTGGGCTCGTCCAGAAGCAACACCTCAGGCTCTATGACCATGGCCCGCGCCAGGGCCACCCGCTGGGCTTCGCCGCCCGAGAGAAACCGGGCCCGCTCCCTGGCCAGGTCTGACAGCCCCACCTGCTCCAAAACCCCCTTGACCTTGCGCTGCGCCTCTTTGTCTCCTCTGATCTTGAGGCCGTAAGCCACATTCCCATAAACCGAAGTGCTGAGCAGGACAGGACGCTGAAAAACCGTGGTCACGCAGCGTCGCACGTCCAGGGGAGCGCGGCTGCCGTTGGCCAAGTAGTCCTTGAAATGCAGTTGCCCGCTGGTGGGCGATTCCAGAAAATCCAACAGGCGCAGCAGAGTGCTCTTGCCTGCCCCGCTGGGGCCCACGACGCCAAAGATCTCTCCCGGCTGAACTTCCAGGAAATCAACGCGCAGGACCTCCCGCGAACCGTAGGCTTTGCTCACCTTCTCCAGACGATAGACGACATCGGTCATGGCTCAAAGACCCTCCCTTGCAAACGCAACATGATCACATTGGCCAGGAACGACAGGCTCAGGAGGATGATCCCCAAAGCCATGGCCAAATCAAAGTTGCCCTTGCGCGTCTCCAGAACGATGGCCGTGGTCAGAACCCGGGTAGCGCCCTCGATGTTGCCACCGACCAACATCACCGCCCCCACCTCGGAGATGATGCTGCCAAACCCGGCGATGATAGACACGATGACCCCCAGCCGCGCTTCCAACAGGACAGCCAGGGTGGCTTGCCAGTGGGTAGCCCCCAGGGAGAGGACCTGCTGGCGCAGGTTGGGGTCAACGCCCATCACGGCGGCCATGGTGAATCCGGCCACCAGAGGAAAGGAGATGATCACCTGAGCGACGACCATGGCGTTGACGGTGAAGAGGCGCGGGACCAGGGAGAGCTCCAGGGAGCCCAGAGGCCCACTGCGGGAGAGCATCAGGTAGACGAAGAGGCCCACCACCACCGGAGGGAAACCCATGCCGGTGTAGAGGAGAGCGATGACCCATCGCCGTCCGATAAAGCGGGTCAGTCCCAGCCAGCTGCCCAGGGGGATGCCCACCAGAGTGCTGAAAAGGAGAGCGGTACCCGTGACTCGCAGGGACACGACTACGATCTGCATCAGGGCCGGGTCGCAGGTGATGATCAATTGGACAGCCTGGATCAAGCCACTGCTAATCTCGTCAATGATGACACCTCGTTCGTGAAGCGTGATGCGTGATTCGCCGATTCGCTGACTCGCTGATTCGCCAATTCGCTGACTCGCTGACTCACCGACTCCCTAGAAACATCCCAACTGGCAGGGCCTGATCTTTAGCCCCAGAGCCTCGGCCGCGTTGCTCACCGCCAGCCGCTCCAGGCCAAACTCGGCCGCCATCTGCCACAGCCTGATGCACGGTATGCTCCCCTCGACAACTGTGGAGCGAAGGCGCTCCATGAGTCTCTCCTCTTTCCTGGTCGTCGGGCGCAGGATCTTGCTTTTCCCCTCGGCCTTGGGACCGTAGCCAAAACAGCCCAGTTGGCACAGGGAAATGGCCACTTCCATCTCGTTGGCCGTCTGGCCCACCTGCAAAGGTTTCACGTCGAGCTCATAGGCAATGACGTGGGCCACAGTACAGGGCAGTTGCCCATTGACCAGCGAGCTTTCAATTTTTGCTTTGATCTCTTCTGTCATCGTATCTCCCTTCACTCCCGAAACGATTAGAGTGGCTAGAATCTGTGGAAAGCTTGACGAGCCAAGGCCGCCCGGCGATGAAGTCGCCGGACTACAGAGCAGCGGGCGCTGAAAGCGCCCTCGAAAGCCCGGTTCATCGGGCGTTGCTCCATAGCCGGGGCACTTCATGCTCGCACAAGTTTTAGCCAGGCTCCAACGATCAGCAATATGCGGCACAAAAAACCGGCCCCTCCTCGAAAGGAGAGGCCGGCAACCGGTCAAAACCCAGACCAACTTTCTCCTTTCCAAATAACGGGGGGCACCGGCGTTTCCACCGATACCGTTGGGACGGACAACGAACTTGGGAATCGGGCTGACTTTCAGCGGGACCTTCACCCACGTGAACTCCCGCTCGATCCCTGCAGTCCGTTGGCAGTCCACTGCGGCCACATGCCATAGGCTCTCATCGGCGCGTGCCCTTAGGCCATGAGGCTCGGAGAACTGGCTATGCAATTGACGCTTGCTATTTTACATCATCTCCTTAGAAAAGGCAAGTTCAGACTGGCTACTTTACACTACCTTTGCTTCACAAGTCCACGAAATAGGCCTCGCAGGCCTTGTCAATCAAATCCTTGACCAGAACGGGCGGCCTGTTTTGATAACGGGCGATGTCAATCAACTGATCAATGATATCACGCGGATGACAGGCTCGCAGCGGTATTCTGGGCTTGATGTAGTGTTCCTGCAATAGATAGGCCAAAGCGTTCTCGTCGTAGGGCACCCCTTTTTGGGCACAGACACGTCTGAAAATCTCACGGTATTCCTCAAAGGAAGGATCGTTGACTTCGATCTTGTGCCGAATACGGCGCAGGAAAGCCTCATCCACGAGGTCCGTCGGAGCCAGGTTGGTGGCGAAGACGATCAACACATCAAAGGGAAGCTCGATCTTCCGACCGGTATGCAAGGTCAGGAAATCCACCCTCTTCTCCAGAGGCACAATCCAGCGGTTCAAGAGTTCGCGGGGCCGTATCTGCTGTCTTCCAAAGTCATCAATGAGTAGCATTCCACCATTGGCTCGCATCTGGAAAGGAGCTTCATAGTATTTGGACACGCTGTCGTAGACCAGGTCCAGACCCTCCAGTGTCAGTTCACCCCCGGTGACGATGAATGGCCGATGAATCTTAACCCATCGCTTGTCAATCCTGTTCCCTTTCCTGGATGAGCTTGCCCCTTCACTTCGTTCCACCGGTCTATGATTGATGCTGTCAAAGACCTTGATAATCTGACCATCCACCTCAACGGCGTAGGGTATGTAGATGTTGTCTCCGAATATCATCAGTCCGATGGATTCAGCGATGGCTGTCTTGCCGTTGCCCGGCGGGCCGTAAAGAAAGACCGAACGGCCCGAATTCACAGCCGGCCCCAGTTGGTTGTAGATCCGCTCGTGGAGGACCAGGTGTGAGAGGGCCTGGCGCATGACCCTTTGATGGATAGCTACGTCTTGCAAAGGTTGTTTGCGGAAAGCGTCCGTATAAGCCTCGAGAGGCACGGGTGCTGGACCGACGTATTGGCCCCGGTCCAGCACCTCCCGTGCCTTCTCACTTCCCTTCAATGAGATGACGTACTGGTACGCTGATTCACCCAGGCCGCCAGCACCCTTGACTTCACAAAGCTGCTCTCGCTTCAGGAATTCCAGGACCTCATCCACCACCCCGGTGTAAGGTAGCTTCATCGTCTCGGCAATCTCATAACCTGAGATATAGCCTTCAAAATACATTATCTTTATGGCCAGGTCAGCCAAAAAGCCCAGCCCCAGCCCAGTCTCCTCAATGGATTTGGGCATGACTGGCTCAAAAGGCGGAGCTGGCGTAGCTGCAGCTTCCTGAACACTCAAAGGCATATCCATGATCCACTCCTCAGTTCTCAAGTTATCGCGACTTAAAAAGCATTTGGTTCCACACAGATTCAAGGGGTTTAAAGCCAAGACCTGCGAGGTTTAGAAAGGTGATTTCTTTAGTTATGAAAAGTATACCACATCAGAGGCAACAAATCAAATTGTACACAGAAATTGACGGACTTTCTAGAAAGTGCTATACTTGGAACATCATTCCCTGGAATAAGGAGGACCCTTTAATGCGCATCGTGAGACAAACCCTTGCCAGGTTGGGCATCATCGGTGAAATATTCGTCTTTCTCTGGCGACGTAAGCTCTGGTGGCTCATCCCCATGGTCACAGTGCTGATCCTTTTTGGGCTGCTGCTCTTCTTCGCCCAGGCCTCCGCAGTAGCCCCCTTCATTTACACGCTTTTCTAAGCCCATCGTTTACGGCCGAGGTGAGAACGCTGATGCTGTGGGCTAACTATGACCGGAGGTGAAAGAAATGGTAGAGAACATCCACTGGCTAGGCCACGATGGCTTCAGGATTGATGGCAAGGCAACCATCTACGTTGACCCCTGGAATCTCAGCGCCGGGACCCCCAAAGCGGATTTGATCCTCATCACCCACGATCATTATGACCATTACTCGCCCGATGATGTGGCCAAAATCAGTAAAGAGGGCACGGTTATCGTGACCATCGCCGCTGCAGCCCGCCAACTCAAAGGCGACGTGCGCGTCGTCAAAGCGGGAGATAGCCTGACGGTAGGCGACATTTCCATTGAGGTCGTACCGGCCTACAACGTCAACAAACACTTTCACCCGCAATCAGCCGGTCATGTCGGTTTCATTTTCACCGTGGGAGACAAACGCATCTATCACGCCGGTGACACCGACCTCATCCCTGAGATGGACAACATCCAGGCCGACATCGCTTTGCTGCCAGTGAGCGGCACGTACGTCATGACCGCCGACGAGGCCGTCCAGGCCGCCCAGAAGCTCAGACCCCAGGTAGCCATTCCTATGCACTACGGCGCGGGGGTGGCCGGCAGCATCAAAGACGCCAAACGCTTCCGCGACCGACTCCAGGGAAAGGTAGAAGTCCTCATCCTGTCCCAGGAGTAACCCTGCG
>JBGVTF010000437.1:0-4961 GCA_041862415.1 Anaerolineae bacterium
CAAGGGACAGAGCCGGGAGAGACGGGGGACACCCCCGAACCCCCGCCCTGACGGGTATCATGGGCTTTGGCTGGTTGGCTATCGCGGCGCTGTGGTGGATCGCTCGTCAAGGGACAGAGCCGGGAGAGACGGGGGACACCCCCGAACCCCCGCCCTGACGGGTATCATTGGCTTTGGCTGGTTGGCTATCGCGGCGCTGTGGTGGATCGCTCGTCAGGGGACGGGCAAGACGGGGGACACCCCCGAACCCCCGCCCTGACGGGTATCATGGGCTTTGGCTGGTTGGCTATTAGGGCGCTGTGGTGGATCGCTCGTCAAATGTAGGCCTATCTGCTCCCTGTGGCCTGCGTGCTTACCTCTGACGCCGTAACGTCTCCTCGCCAGGGCCACGTCGCCCGCAGGCTGGGCACGGCCATCAGGACCATGGCCAACAGGAAAAGCGGCCAGTTGAAGGCTGATGGCCGACCATCCCAACCTACATTTCCCCACACCAGCGCGCCGATGGCGTCGGCCATGAACACGTAGAGGACGAGCAACCCACCGAAGGCCGAAGCAACGAGGCGGGCCGAAGTGAACTCTACCTTCTCTCCTCGCTCGGTTCTGACGATCGCGAACGTGCCGACGATGCACAACAAGAGAGCGATGAGCACCGGCGACAGCACCGGCCCCCACCAGCGCAGTGGGATAAGAAACAGGATGTCCCAATCGAACAAGGTCTCAGGCCAGCCGATAAACACGGCCAGCCAGACGTAGTACCAGATGTCCCACAGGCCGAAAGCAAAGACCACATAGGCCAGACGGTCCTGACGCTTCCGGCCGGCGACCCAGCCTACGGCGACCAGCATGGCTATCGTCGCCGCCTCGCGGCCCACCTCGATGTTGAAATAATGCCCCAAGCTCACATGGGTAAGTTCAATGTGCAACAATGCCCGCAGGTAAACGACCACCGCCGCTTCCAGGTAGGCCATCGCCACCGCGTAGGCCGATACCCAAAGAAACCGCTTGCCTGTCTCACTCATTTTTATTCCCTTCGAGACTCTCCAAACCCTGCTCCCAGGTCACGTGCCTTCGCTCCCGCGCGCTGCTGTCAGTGTGTGCACGGATCGGCGTTGAGGAGGCGCGATAGGCCTACTTGTACCGAGCAAGCGCCAGTAGGTTCGAAACAAAGGGAACAACAGTTTCAACCGAATCAATATTTCCCACGCCCAGTTGGCTTTCTTCAAGGCGATGTTAAAGACCAAGAAGCGGATCTTCTGTTCCAGGGGACTGTCGGGTATGCGGCGCAGGATGTTGGGCCATGAGTAGAATTTCTTGTAAATCCAGACATACCCCCGTTCCAACTCCTCGATAGTCATGCGGGCTGGCCGGAAGACCACATGAGCGGTGTCGTATTGGTCCCAGTCGTAAGTGAGGATACGCCCTTCCGCCTCCAGACGCTTGAACAGGACGGTGCCGGGATACGGAGTGAGAATGTGAAAGTTGATCGAATCAAGCTTGTTCCGCACAGCAAAGTCCAATGTCTCCTGAAACACCGTCGGGTCGTCGTGATCGAAGCCAAAGACGAACGATGCGTTGATCATGATGCCGTGTCGCTTGATGGCGTGGATCAGTTGCTCGTAGTCGCGTACCCGATTCTGAGTCTTGGAGGATTCAACCAGTGAACGCGAGTTGACCGACTCAAGGCCAATAAAAAGACTCTCACAGCCGCTCTCTGCCATCAACTGGAGCAACTCCTCGTCGTAGGCCACCTCGATGCTGGCTGCACAACGCCAGCGTACCCCCACTCCTTTCAGCGCCTCACAGAGTGCCCGGGCAAACTTGCGATCCACGGTCAAGTTGTCGTCAAAGAAAATGATGTACCGCTGTCCGGTGTCGCGCATCGCCTCGATCTGGCGGATAATCGAGTGGATGGAACGCTTGCGGAAGGGTGAGGCACCGTCAACGCTGTTGAAACAGTACTGACAGTGGTACGGGCAGCCGCGCGTGGCGCTGACCGAGGCCGTGCTCAAGTAACGGCGCGCGTCGAGCAGATCTTTGCGGGGCAATGGCAGCGCGTCGAGGGGGACCGCTTCATCGGCCCGATACATCGGCTTCGGGTGACCGGCCTCAAAATCGGCCAGGAACTGCGGCCAGACGCTGTCGCCCTCACCGACGACCACTGTGTCGGCGTGCGTCAACGCCTCTTCGGGACGTCCGGTGACGTGCAGTCCCCCCAGGACGACGTACACCCCTTTAGCCCGGTAGTGGTCGGCGATCTCGTAGGCGCGCCAGACCAGAAAGGTGTAGACCGTGATGCCGACCACATCGGGCTGATCGTCAAGGTGTAGCCGCCGGACATTCTCGTCTTCGATGACAACCTCGTGTTGGGGTGGCGTCACGGCTGCCAGAGTTGCCAGCGTCTCCGAGGGAACGAGATGGTTCTTGCCTCGGATTTCCAGATTTCGCATTTTGCGTCCAGGGAAAACGAGCTTGATGCGCATGTGGCAACCTCCTGTGTCGAGTCGGTTTGTCTTCTACTGTCACTTATCATACATCGAGTTGCCCCGAGTTGTCCATGCCTCAGCTCCACTATTTCTCGCACCTGAGTGCTTGACATGAGCACTAACTTTGTGATACACTTCACTCTGAACACACGCGCAAGCTGTAGAGCTCGCAACGTGAGGAGGAGCCATGACTCACATCAAGCTACCGTCCTTTACTCTGCTGGTCGCCCTGGCCCTGGGCTGGAGCGTGGACCTGTTCTTCTACGGCAAAGCCCTGGGCATCTCTGTTCCCCTCTTCGTGCTCTTGTTGATCATCGCGCTCTTCGGTCTGAGCTGGCTGGAGGGGGTGCGGCCGGCCTGGTGCAACCTTTGGATGCTGGTCCCGCTTATCTTCTTCGCCACCATGGTCTTTGTGAGGGCCAATCCCTTTGTCACCTTTCTCAACGTAGGGGGCAGTCTGATGTTGCTGGGGCTTATTGCTTACTTCTACGCTGCCGGACGGGTCGAAAGGCTGGGTCTGGTCGGATACCCTATCGTTCTCCTTTCGACGATGGCGAACGCTCTAACCCAGCCGCCCCCTCTAATGTCGGCCAGCGTGACCTTGAAAGCTGCCCGTGAACAGGGTAGCCGCAACCTGTTGCCCGTGATGCGGGGGTGCCTCCTGGCACTGCCAGTGCTGGCTGTCTTTACCTGCTTCCTGGCCTCGGCCGACCTGATCTTCGCCGACTATCTGGAAGATATTCTTCACCTCGAGTTTCTATCCGATCTGCTGGAACTGCTTTGGCGAGGGGTCATTATACTGGGAGCTGCCTGGTTCCTGGCCGGCGGCCTGGCCTACGCGTTGAGTCGCGGTCGTATGTCCGCCAATGAGAACGCTCTGGAGAAAGCACTCGGCAGCCTGACACAGGCTATCTCCCTCGGCTTCATCGAGGTGACGACGGTGCTGATCTCGGTGGATCTGTTGTTCCTGGTATTCGTGTGGATCCAGTTCACTTACCTGTTCGGCGGACAGGCCAACGTCACGCTGGAGGGGTACACCTACGCCGAGTACGCCCGGCGTGGCTTCTTCGAGTTGCTGACCGTGTCGGTGCTGACGCTGGGCTTGATCCTCGGCCTTCATCGACTGGTGCGCTGCGAGACGGCCCGGCAGAGGAAAATCCTCAATGGACTGAGCAGCCTCATGGTTGGATTGGTGCTGGTCATTTTGGCCTCCGCCTTTCAGCGACTGCTCCTTTACGAGGCCGCTTATGGCTATACCCAACTGCGGCTCTACTCTCACGTTTTCATGGTCTGGCTGGCGGTCACCTTCGTCTGGTTTCTGGCCACGCTGTGGCTCCGACCTGACCGCTTCGCCATCGGTGCTTTCGTGGCCGTTCTGGGCTTTGTGCTTACCCTGAACGCTATCAACCCCGACGCCTTCATAGCGGAGCGGAACCTGGCCCGCTACCAGGCCACTGGCAAGCTGGATGCCCACTACCTGACCACGCTGTCCGAAGATGTTGTGCCCGTGTTGGTGCTGGCTATGGATCAGGTAACTGGCGATGAACGGGAGGTGCTAAGCAACCATCTACGCTCTCGTCTGGAAAGCATGGAGGAGAATGTCCGTTGGTGGAGATGGCCCGCGCTCCACCTGGCCCGGTTGCAAGCCTACGAGTTGCTGGTCGAGAGTCAGTTGAATTGACAGGGGTACTATGCTGAATCTACTACTGGTGGAAGACAACGGTAAACTGCGCCATGCGCTCAAGGTCGGGTTGGAGGACACCGATGCGGTGCGCGTGGTCTGCGAGGTCGCCACCGGCGAGGACGCGCTGGCCTGCTGTCTGACCTCGCCGCCCAACGTTACGCTGATGGACGTGGCCCTGGCTGGTGAGATGAACGGCATCGAGGCGGTGGTCGCCATCCGGCGCGAGTTTCCACGCCTGCCCGTCGTCTTTTACTCCATTCAGGACGACGACGCCTACTATCGTGACTTTCTGCGCTCCGGAATCCTGAGCCACTACGCCTACGTCCGCAAGAGCAACTACCTGCTGCCAGAGAGCATCGTGCCATTGCTGCGCGATGCCGTCGCCGGACGGAGCTTTATAGACCCGGAGATCGAAGCGCGGGTGCAAGAGGTCCGCCACAAGGACGAACACGACCCGCTGGCCCTGCTGGAGCCCAACGAGCGGGCGGTGGTCGCGCTGCTGGCCCAGGGGCTCAGCAATGAGCAGATTGCCGCGCGCCTGGGCTTCCGCGACAAGCGCGCCGTCAGCCGCACCAACGGCCAGATCTATGCCGCCTGGGGCCTAAGCGACACGCCCACCGACGAGAAGACAGCCCGCACGCGGGCGGCGGTCATCTATCATCGCCGTCAGCTCATCGTTTGGGACGCCGACGGCACGCCACAGGTGGCCGACCAGCGAGGGGAGTGGGTGCCGCTCGATGCAGAGGAACACACCACGCGGCGATGAAATAGGTTGAGCGGAATGGCACTCATCA
>JBGVTF010000438.1:0-37432 GCA_041862415.1 Anaerolineae bacterium
CCGGTTCAGTATTGTAGAAACTCAGTCTGGTCCCATCTTCAGTTTGCAGCGCCTGAGCCAGGCTCACCGTCAGATTATCAGGTGGCTGTTTCAAGGTTGATAGCAGGTAGTCGCTGAGGTTGTGCGCTGCTTCTCGACGGGCCACTTCGGTTTCGGCTACCTCCTGGGGCATCAGAGTTGGCTCATCAGGACGACCGAGCAGAAACTCCCTGTCTTTGTCAGCAGGTTCCGATTCGCTAGAATCGCTTACTTCCAGGTCCAGAGCAGCGCTTTGGTTCAGAGCCTGTTCCGCTCCTCGGCTGTCGCCAATGGCCTCGTAGGCTGATACAAGTTTGTCAAGGATAGACTTCTGGTGTGCCTTCTTCAGATAGGGGCCGTACAGAGCGATAGTGTGGGCCTGATCATAGTTGAGTTTAGCCTCGCCTTGTTCCCTTAGGCTCGCCAGACCACCACCCACTTGCAAGTAGGCATCAGCTCGGGTAAAATCGGAAAGGACAGGGCTCAGGGTGGCGATGGTGCTGGCCTGACGATAGCACAATTTGGCCTTAGTTGCGTTCTTGGCCTCGGCGTAACGCCTGGCCAATAACAGGAAACTACCAACTCTCTCCCGCTCAGAGAGATCGAGGCCGAAGACGAGAATGGCATAAGCACTCTCAAGCTCGCCGGCCTCCAGAGCCTGGCTGAAGGCCTTCGAAGAGGGCACGCCTGCCAAGGGCAACAAAGCCAGGGCGGGTTTGACATTCTCGGTTTCTACGTGTGTAATGGAGTCGCTCCAGGCTGGCAATGAGACTTCACGCCTGGAAGTGAAAAAATAAGCGCCAAAGGCAACTATTCCGGCCAGTACGAAGATGAGAAAGCCACTGACCAGAAGGAAAAAGAGCCACTTCCTGATAGATCCCATTTATTCTCCACAGTCAAATATACAGACACGGCTTGCTTGCCTAGTCTGCCTCCACGAAGCGCTCTATGGTAGCAGCGGCACGTTGCTCTTCCAGCCAACGGGTGAAGGTTTGTTCCTTCAAGCTTTGCTGCATTTCCGGTGACAAGGGACGGTCGGGGTCTCTCTCCAGAAGTTGAAGGATGTGGTATCCAAACTGGCTCGTCACCACCCCACTGGTCTGTCCTACCTCCAGGGCGAAAGCCGCAGCCTCCACCTCAGGGGGCATCAAATCCAATCCTTGGGGAAGCCAGCCCCAGTCGCCATCACTTTCCCTGGTGCTCTCGTCGCGGGAGAACTCTTGAGCCAGGGCAGAGAAATCTCCCCCAGCTTGAAGCTGGGCCAGCACGTTGTGGGCCTCTTCCTCGCTCTCCAGCAGTATGTAGCGGATGTGGACCTGCTCAGCGCTGGTAGGCACCGCCGCCGTGACCCGTTCAACCATCGCTCCGTAGATCAACTGCGAGCGCAGGATGGCTCTGTACTCCTCACGGGTGAGATAGTTCTCCGCCAGTTGTTGGTCAAACTTGCTTTCATCGCCCACGGCCTGGATGTCAGCCTGGACGTGGGACTCTAGTTCTTCGTCGCTGATGGCGATACCTTCTCTGGCGGCAGCCTGTTCAGTGAGAAGCTGGTTGATCATCGCTTCAAGGACCTGATTGCGGATTTGGGCCAGGGCTGCTTGCCCTTCCTCGCTATCAAAGTCCACCCCCTGATCCGACAGAGTGACCTGGAATTGAAAAACTTGTCTCTCATAGTCGGCCAACAAGATGGGTTGCCCATTCACCTTGGCCGCCAGAGGCTGTTCAGGGGTGGGAACAGTGGCCAGTGTTGGACTGGCTGCCATCGCTGCCGTCGGCATCACCGGCGCCAGAGTTGGCTCCGGCACCTCGACAGGTGGAGCCTCTGTCGGTCCACAACCTACCAGACCACCCAAAATCAAAGCGATGACCAGGGCTACTATACTGACACGTATAATAGCCTTGAAAGGCCACCGGGCCGAAATCCAGATTCCTGCGTGCGCTCGTAGTCCCAATGTGCTCACAGTCTTGATCCCCCTGGGCTTTTTAGTATTATACCTTCATACTGAGATTTGTCAACCCCTTGGCTCTTGGGCGATTCTATGATAGAATAGTGTCCGAACCCTGTTTTCAATGGAGGAAACGCCGATGCCTAATAAGAACATATACCTGGCCCTGGCCATTCACAATCATCAGCCCGTCGGCAATTTCGACTTTGTCTTCGCTGAGGCCTACGAGAGGGCTTATCTGCCCATGATCGAGGCCCTGGAGAAGCACCCGACCATCAGGTTGGCGTTACACTACACTGGCCCCTTGCGTGATTGGCTGCTTGCCAACCGTCCCGAACTGATAAAGCGCATCGCTGCCCTGGTGGCCCAGGGGCAGGTGGAAATGATGACTGGCGGCTATTATGAGCCCATCCTGGTGGCCATCCCCGACGCAGACAAGCTGGGGCAGGTACGCAAGCTCACCCAGGCCGTCCAGGGTGATTTTGGCTACACGCCCACAGGCGGCTGGCTGGCTGAACGGGTCTGGGAGCCTCACCTGGCCAAACCACTGGCCGAGGCGGGGGTGGAATACACTATCGTGGATGATACCCATTTCAAGTACGTCGGGCTGGAGGACAAGGACCTCTTTGGCTACTATGTTACCGAAGAGCAGGGAGTGCCTCTCAAGATCTTTGGCACCAGTATGAAATTACGCTATACCATCCCCTGGGCACCGGTGGAGGAGGTTATGGCCTGGCTGCGAGACGAAGCCACCGAGGCTGGAACCAAAGTGGCCGTCATGGGCGATGATGGCGAAAAGTTCGGTCTGTGGCCTGGGACCTACCAGCACGTCTGGGGAGGGGAATCTAAGACAGGCGGGTGGATGGAGCAGTTTTTTGAGGCTCTGGAGGAGAGCGCTGTCTGGGTGGAGACCATCCCGCCAGGAGAGTATGTCCGCCGCTTCCCCGCTCTGGGCCGCATCTATCTGCCCACTGCTTCTTACGATGAGATGACCGAGTGGGCCTTGCCAGCCAGACTCTCAGGCGAGATTGTGTCCCTCAAGCACCGGCTTAAAGACGAAGGGCAAACGGACATCTTGCGTTTCGTGCGCGGCGGCTTCTGGCGCCATTTCATGGTCAAGTATCCAGAAGTGAACACCATGCACAAGAAAATGTTGTGGGTCAGCGAGAAGGTGCACAATTTGGAAAGGGAGGCTGAAGGGAGCCACGATGATCGCCTGGGGGAAGCCCTGGACGAGCTATGGGCTGCTCAGTGCAATTGCCCCTACTGGCACGGTGTCTTCGGCGGCATCTACCTGCCCCACATTCGCACGGCTAACTACGAGCACCTGCTGGCCGCCGAGAACCTGGCCGATGAAATTCGACCAGGCCCGGCCTGGGTTGAGGTTCGTGAGGTTGACCTGGACCGAGACAGCCAGCCTGAGCTCCTGATTGAGGGCGTGGCTATGAACCTGTACTTTGACCCGGCGCGGGGCGGTACCCTGTTCCAGTGGGACTGGCGGGCCAAGAAGTTCAACCTGCTCAACAACCTGACCCGTCGCCCGGAAGGCTATCACCAGACCCTGGTGGATGCGGCTCTGAAGAAGGCTCAAAAGGAGGCAACAGGTGAGGGTGAAAAAGTGCTGAGCATCCACGAAATCGTGCAGACCAAGGAAGAGGGTCTGGAGAAGTTGCTCTACTACGACTGGTACCGGCGCACGGCCCTCATTGACCACTTTCTGCACCCTGGGGTGGACCTGCAGAGCTTCTACCGGGCCGACTACGGCGAGGCAGGCGATTTCGTGGCCGAGCCCTTCGCCTGGCAGATCGAGCCTGTTGCCGATGGCGGTGTGAGGGTGCGGCTCTACCGCGACGGCGGGGTGTGGGTCGGCGAGCAGTTCTGTCCGGTACGGCTGGAGAAGGCCCTGCATGTGGCCCCCGGCGCGCTGGAACTGCCTGTGAGCTACACCATCCTCAACAAGAGCGCGGAGCCACTGGAGGCTCGCTTTGGTGTCGAGTTCAACTTTGGCCTTCTCTCGGGCCACGCCGACGATGCCTATTATCGCATCCCCGGCCTGGAACTGGACGACCGTCACCTGGACTCGAAGGGCGAGACTGAAGGGATCGGTGAACTGGCCCTGATCCACGAGTATTTCGGCCTGGAAATTACCCTGTTCCTTGACAGGCCGACCACTCTGTGGCGACTGCCCATTGAGACCATTTCCAACTCTGAGAGCGGCTTCGAGCGGGTCTACCAATGCTCGTGTATTTTGCCGCATTGGAGCATACGGTTGGAGGCAGGGGAGAGTTGGAAGGTGGGACTACGTTTTGCGTTGAGGGAACTGTAGGGATGAACAACATCAAGAACCTGGCCGAGTTTGTCGAATGTGACCAGCGAAACTTGACAATAAATTCAAGGCGTGTTATACTATCCGCGAAGATGACATAATATTCAAGAGATAATGGCGTTGGCTTGGTGTCCGAGTTACAGCTAGGTGCCGAAAGCCGACGGACCCACAGCATAGTCTCAATATGAGCCGTGTCTTTCCGAGAAAGGAGGCACGAAATGAAAGCTAATCTGAACAGATTGACGATTTTGGCCTTGCTTTTGGCAGCACTGATCTTGAGTGCCAGTGTCGTCCAGGGGGCGCCCCCTGTCCAAGCTGGAGGGAAAGTGCACATCGTGCAGTGGGGCGAGACCCTGTACTCGCTGGCACGGCGCTATGGCACCACAGTAGCAGCCGTTGTCCAGGCCAATAACCTGGCCAATGCCAATTGTATCTACGCAGGTCAGAGGTTGATCATCCCTGTAGGCGGTCCTGCCTTTCCCCCGACCACGCCTGGCACTGTGACCTATCACACCGTACAGAAAGGCGATACCCTGTATTCCATCGCCTATCGTTACGGGACGACTGTCAGCGCCATCGTGGCCGCCAACAACATCTACAACCCTTCTTTCATCTACACCGGTCAGAGGCTAGTCATTCCGACAGGGCAATTGGTTGAACTACCCCCGGCTGCGGTTACCTGCTACACTGTCCGAAAAGGCGATACCCTGGTCTCCATCGCCCTGCGCCATGGCAGCACTGTCTCGGTCATCGCTCTGGCCAACAATCTGGCCAATCCGTCCTTCATCTGGCCCGGTCAGTGTCTGGTCATCCCTAGCGTGGCCGCCGCTCCGCTACCTTCAGCGCCTCCCAAGGTCGTTCCCCCGCCGGTGGTGGTGACTCGTGCGCCAGCGCCTCCATATGTAGCAACTTCTGCGCCAGTGGCTCCTCCAATTGTAGTGCCTTATCCGTCAACAGTCCCTCCAGCTCCTTTGCAGTGGGTCGGTTATGTCCTTACCACCACAACAAAGTACGTTGCCCTGGGCGAGGTGCTGCGCGTCTCGGTCATCGGTCAGAAAGACCTTCCGGTGACGGTCTCCACTGAAACCTGGAGGGTTACAGGGCTCACCGGGACCAAGCCAGAGTATGGCGAGTACGCCTGTGAGTTTGCCCCCCTTGGCATGGGGACTTTTACGATCACCCCGGAGGGATTGGCGGCGTCCCTGGACGTCGAACTCGATGGAATGGGTGAAACCTACGTGGAGTTCAGTCAGCGCCCGGGCGCAGCACCGCCATCTGAGGCTGAAGAACCAGTAGTGCCGACTCCTACTGCGCCCGTGCCAGGTCCCAAGCCGTTGCGCATGAACTCCCCCGAGTACGGGATGCAGGCTTTCCTCTGGTGGCGGCCCGAGACGGCCCACCGTGACCTGGGACTGACCAGGGACGCTGGTTTCACCTGGGTCAAGCAGAGCTTCGCCTGGCGGGAGATCGAAGGGGCAGCCAAGGGCCATTTCGATTGGAGCCGCGCCGACCGCGTCGTCCAGCAGGTGAACGAGTTCGGCCTCGACTTAATCGCCCGCGTGGACCGCCAGCCTCAATGGGCGGGTGGAGGATACCCTCAGAACGGTCCCCCTAACAACTATCAGGACTACGCCGATTTCCTCTACGCTATGGCCAGCCGCTACAAGGGACGCATCAGGGCCTATCAGGTTTGGAACGAGCCCAATCTGAACGTCGCCGGCCGCAGCGAGTGGGGTGGACGGCCCCCCAATCCGGCCGAGTACACCGCTTTGCTGAAAGTGGCCTACCAGGCCATCAAGCAGGCCGACCCCAATGCCATGGTCATCAGCGCTGGCCTCTCGCCGACCAGCCGCTGGGACGACCAGGCCATGCCCGATGAGGTGTTCCTGAAGGGGATGTATGCTGCCGGAGCCAAGCCGTATTTCGATGTCTTTGGCGCTCACGGTGCTGGCTACAAGGTGCCGCCGGAGACCGATCCGGCGGTGGTGGCCAGGGATCCGGCCCTCAACAACTACGACCCCAGCCCGGAGGAGCGTAAGCGCATCTACTGTTTCCGCCACGTTGAGGACCTGCGGCGGATCATGGTTGAAAACGGCGACGGCGGCAAGCAGATAGCCCTGTTGGAGTTCGGCTGGACCAGCGACGCAGTGCATCCTGAGTACGCCTGGTTCCGCGTCACTGAGGAGCAGAAGGGAGATTACCTGGTGCGGGCTTACCAGTACGCTAAACAGCACTGGTCGCCCTGGATCGGGGTGATGAGCCTCATTTATATGCCTGATCCCGAATGGACGCAGGACAAAGAGGAATATTGGTGGGCGATCATTGAACCCAGCTACCCTGAGCTCAAACTCCGTCCAGCTTACGTGGCGCTGAAGAACATGCCTAAGTAAGCTTGACTTTACCCACATTTTCTACTCTCCGCCGAAGCGGCGACGGAACTCGGTGGTCAGAGCGTCACTTGCCGCTTCCACCAGTTTGCCCACGATGGGATAGATGATGACGCCGGTCACTGCCCCGGCCAGCGTCGGAATATTCTTGCAAACCAGCGTTTGACGTATTCCATCGTGGGCAGATCGGGTTCTTCAGTGGTGATGGCCTCTTCCAGTTCCTCCACTCGCTCCAGGGCGGCGGCCTTCTTCTCGGGAGGGGCTTCAGCCGCCAGTTTTGCCTTCAGGTCGGCCAGCACCTGCCGCAGTTCAGCCAGATCGCCCTCCGTCACCTTCGGCCGGGCCGCGCTGACAGTCTGGGTCTGAATAATCCCTTTCCCTACCGCTACCTGCCCGCTGACGTCACCGGAGATGGTGGCGCGGATGACATCATCGGCCCTTTCCTGTTCGCTTAGGGTTCCCTCGTCGGCCTCGGGGAGTTCGCTGGACTCCAGAAGGGCTTCCAGGCGCGCTATCTCCTCCCGCTCCATATCCCGCTGGGTAACCAGATGCACTGGCGCCTCCAACTCGGTATACATGGCTATTTTCTCTTCCAGGATGGCGAGTTGTTTTCGGGAGATGGCCAGCTTGCGTTCTACAGATTTTCTGGTCTCAGGCATTGGGAACTACCTCTCACGGCACCTACCCGAGTGGTTTCGCTGCTCTGAAACATCTTATCCCTAACCATAACGGCGCAGTGTCTCAATTGTTTCCTCCTCGCATCAATCCGGGGCTGTCGTGTAGTACAGCCACTTTGGCGGCCAGCCGCTCCAGTTCTCCGCTCCATCCTGGGCGCGGACGCGCCAGCGGTACTCCGTTTTCTCCTTACACTGGGGATAGGATACCTCCAACTCAGAGCTGAAGACCGGATACCAGCGGCCTGCCTCTTTCCACCCCACCCCAGGCTCACCTCGCTTCTCCAGGAGCACTTCGTAAACCACGCCGCTGGGGTCGAAGACCGCAGCCCAGATCAGGGTCACGGGGCACTTTACATCTTTTTCGGGGTCAGTAGAATTGGCCCTTCCCGGTTTCAATGGAGTCGGTATCGGAGGGGGAATTTGGTCAGGGCATTCAAAATAGAGCCACGCAGATGTATCACCTTGATTGCCAGCCTTATCTCTCGCCCATACGCCCCAGCGGTATCTGCCAATGGACAGCCACTCTGCCACATCTATGGAAGTCTTATAGATGTAAAAGTATGGCTCGATACTTTTCCAGGTGCCATCGTCGTGTCGTTGAAGATTGACCCGGTAGTCCTGAATGCCACTGCCATTGGGGTCGTCGGATGCGGCTTCCCAGCGGAGCACGACCTGGGCGCAGGATTCGAGGACGGCGGGTTGATTCTCATAGAGAGTTCCCGGTTCCAAGGGAGTTGGGGCCTCAGGGGGAGTTTGGTCGGTCTCTTGCAAAGTGAGGACCCGGAAGTGCCACGACACAGACCATTCCCCGACGTCCCCCGAGCCGTCCACCGCCCGCACCCGCCAGTCGTAGCTATCGCCACACCTGCTGCTGATGATAGTCTGCTGGCTGCCTTCGATTTGCAGGGTGGACGTGATGGGAACAGGGGGATATTCGGGTGTCTTGGCCAATTCCACATCGTACCGGGCAATGCCGGAAGGGGCGGTGACCCGGCTCCAGCGCAGGGTGACGGAAGCGGATTGCCCTGTTGGACAAGGAATCTCTGCGCCGTCTTGCGGTTCCAACAACGTGGGAGATGGTAGTCCTGTCTTATCTGTCACAGAGAAGACGCGCTCCTCCGACCACACTCCGGTGTTCCCCGCGCCGTCCACCGCCTGCACTCGCCAGCCGTAATCCCGGCCACAATTCAGGAAGATTTCAAAAGCAGTCCTCTTCACAGGACCGACGTAGATGGGAACCGGCGTTGGCCCCGTCGGCGTTGTGTAGACCACCGCTTCCAGTTGGATAAGGTAACCGACAATGCCCGACGGGTCTTCCACTGCGCTCCAGCGCAAGGTGACCCTGGTAGGATCCGCGGTGCAGGGAATCTCTGCCCCATCTTCCGGCTCCAGCAACTTGGGAGCCAGTGGCTTTGTCGTATCTACCGCAGAGAAGACACGCTCCTCCGACCACGCTCCTGCGTTCCACGCGCGGTCTATCGCCCGCACCCGCCAGAGGTACGTTTCGTCACAGGGCACACGGATGTCCACAAAAGGCTCACGGAAGAACTGGGGGGGATAGGTGTAGGGAGTCCGTTCGATGGCCTCCAGGTGAACCTCATAGCTCTGGATGCCGGAAGGATCAGAGACAGTGGCCCATTGCAGTCGGATCTGCTGTTCCTTTTCATCGGGTGCACAGGATATCCGTGCCTTTTGTTCAGGAGCAAGAAGTTGCGGGGCCGGCGGACCTTGCAGGTCAGGTGTCGAGGTGGGCGTCGGTGTGTTGGTCGGCGTGGTCGTCGGCGTGTTTGTTAGCTTGGCGGTGGGTATCGGTGTGCTGGTCGGTGTGGTCGTTGGCGCGGCGGTAGGCCAGAAAGACCAGACTCCCACCAGCCCGCCCAACACCAGGAGCAGGGCGGACAAGAGGATGACGATCTCTTTGGACAGAAGCGGGGCGACTGGGGCCGCCGGGCCAGTCGGCGAGGGCGTCTCAGGAGGTTGAGGAGGTCGCCGGGGCGGAGGTGGTGGACCCACGAGGTGATCCAGGTTGTGGCGGGTGACTGCTGCCCCGATCCGGTCGCCCAGGGACTCTCGCAAGCGGAGGGCCTTGATCAGAGAGGTACGGGCTGTGGCGGTATCCCCCAGACAGAGGGCGCGGGTTCCAAGTTGGTGCAGAGCCCAGGCTTCGGCTGCCCGGTCCTGCAGTGCTCGCGCCGCTTGAAGCCCCCATTGCAGCACCTGGGCCCACGCGTCCCATCGCCTGCCCAGAGCCAGTGCGTCTTCCACCGCCTGTCCCAGATGCAGGACCTCCACCCAACGGCCCGCGTTGCTTCCCAACCCCAGCACTTGCAGGATGGCGTCGGCTGCTTCCAACAGGCGGTCAGGAGCCGAGCGGTGTTGTTCCGCCCAGGCTGTGAAGTGAGTCAAGGCCTGTTCCGCCAACGGGGTCAGGTCCCACGTCTGCTGCAAATACTCGCCCAAGGTGCCAGTCAGGCTGTAGCGGGGGCTCTCGGTTTGCACCAGGCCGCGCCGCTGCAATGTCTCTAAAACAGGCGCAGCGTCAGCGAGTCCCGTCAGAGCGGCCAGGTGTTCGGTTGAGAGGGGCGCGCCATCCAGGGTGGCTAGTACCGCTAGAATCCGCTTTTCCGGTTCCGAAAGCGAGGCCAAGACCTGAACCATCAGCGCCTGGCTGGGGGAGGCGGACTGCACCTGGCGGGCGACCTCCCCCAGCGGACAGCCCGCCTCCCGCGCCAGCGCCGTCGCCTGAATGAGGTGCAGGGGGTGACCGTCCAGGGCAGTGCAGAGGGCCTGGGCGGCGGGGCGTTCCTCCGAAGTCAGGGGCCGACCCAGTTCTCGTTCCACAAGCGCCAGGGAATCGTCCGGGGGTAGTCCGTGCAGGGCCACAGCGCGTCCTTCCCCCCAAAGGCGGCGCTCCGGCGAAGCCAGGAGGAAGGTGCAACCCGGTGCGGCGTCGATCAGCGCCTCGACCTCATCCCACGCCAACTCTACGTCGTCCAGCAGGATGAGAGCCTGTTTGCCCTGCAGGGCGTGCCGGGCCTGGGCATCGGTGGGCTTGAAGGGAGTGTCGCTCTCGTAGAAAGCGTCGAAGAGGGACTGGAGTAGGTCGGCTACGGACTGGTGGCGGGCTGAGAGGTAGACGACGCCGTCCGGGAAGGAGGTGGCAGCGCGGTGATGGGACAGGTAGCGCAGAAGGGTGGTCTTGCCCGACCCCGGCTGACCGTAGAACTCTACCGGCAAGGCGGACTGGAGGGCAGCGGTTGCGGCGTCGACCTCGGCCTCCCGATCCAGCAGACCGGGAAAGGGACGTGGGCGCAGGAAGACGGGGGTGGGACGAGGCCGCGGGCGGGGTTGTTGCTCAGGCGGGGCGATATTGACTACGCCGCCGTGGATGGCGCCGATCTGGATGTTGCAATTCCCAACGGCAACCTGGCCGCTGATCTCTCCCTGGATATGCGCCCCTACGTTTTTGTCAGGAGAAGGTTGAGTCATAGATGCCTCCTTGCCTTCTTACTACTTTGGCATTTCGGCTAACTGCTGACTGGAACTATTTGGGCTCTTGATGCCTCTCTTCTATGCAAAGACAACAAGAGCCCCCCTCTCCTGACCTATCTCACTTCCTACAATTGACTATCTGCTGCAATGAAAGCAGCGAGGACGAAATATTAAATGGTCTTGTTGATACTATTATACCATAAAACGAGTCAAACGACAATACTCGTTACAGACTCGTCAAATCTGCCTCAGCACGGTCACCGACAGTTTTGCGTTCTACCCCAGCGTTAATCCGGCAGTTGTTTGCAGGGTGCGATTTCAGCACGGCCCATTGCCAAAAGTGGCCGCTTGTGGTATAGTAATAACACCATTATGCAGGAGGGGGAACATGAGCGCAGTCAAACGGGTGATCATTATCGTCCTGGACAGCATGGGGGTGGGGGAGTTGCCCGACGCGGCGGAATACGGCGACGAGGGCTCCAACACTCTGGCCAATACGGCCAAAGCGGTGGGCGGCCTGTCGCTGCCCCACATGCAAAAGTTGGGCCTGGGCAACATCATCGCTGTCGAAGGGGTGCCGCCCTGCGATGAGCCGTTGGGTGCCTATGGGCGCATGGCTGAGGCTTCCAAAGGCAAAGACACCACCACCGGCCACTGGGAGATGGCTGGCATTTATTCGCCCCGACCCCTGCCGACCTATCCCAATGGCTTCCCCAAGGAGCTGATCGAGGAATACGAGCGGCGCATCGGGCGCAAGACCCTGGGCAACTACCCCCGTTCGGGCACGGTCATCATCCAGGAACTGGGTGAGAAGCACATGCGCACCGGCTACCCCATCGTCTACACCTCGGCTGACAGCGTCTTCCAGGTAGCAGCCCACGAGGAGGTCATTCCCATCGAGGAACTATACCGCATCTGTCAGATTGCCCGCGAGATGCTGGTGGGCGAGCACGCCGTAGGACGGGTCATCGCCCGGCCTTTCATCGGGGAACCAGGGAACTTTACCCGTACAGAGCGGCGCAGGGATTTCTCCCTCTTGCCTCCAGAGCCCACTCTGCTGGACCGCCTGGTGGCAGCCGGGCATCCGGTCATGGGGGTGGGCAAGATCGAGGACATCTTTGCCCACCGGGGTCTCAGCCAGTCGGTCCACAGCCCCAACAACGCGGCTTGCGTTGAACAAACCCTGGCCTACATGCAGGAAAGCCAGAGGGGACTCATTTTCACCAACCTGGTGGACTTTGACATGCTGTGGGGCCATCGCAACAACCCCCAGGGCTACGCCGGTGGCCTGGAAGATTTCGACCGCCGCCTGCCGGAAATCATGGATGCCATGACCGCCCAGGACGTCTTGCTTTTGACTGCCGACCACGGCAACGACCCGACCACCCCCAGCACCGACCACTCGCGGGAGTATGTGCCCCTTCTGGCTTACGGCAGCACAGTCAAACCGGGTGTGGATCTGGGCACAAGGGAGACTTTTGCCGACCTGGGGGCTACGGTGGCCGAGCTGTTGGGCATCGAGCCGCTGCCCTTCGGCACTAGTTTTGCGGAGGAGCTCTTGGGTGAGTAAAGGGAGTCAGTGGATCAGGCTGAGGACACGTGCCAGACGGACTTACACCTCTGCCGATAGAAAGCTGGGAGGGTGGCTAAGCCTCCTGCGAGCCACGGGGCGAGAATTTGAGAAAGACAATGGCTTTACCATGGCCGCGGCCATAGCTTACTACGCTCTTTTCTCATTCTTCCCTGTGGTCTTGCTGATGATCACCGTATCCAGTTTTTTCTTTAGCTCAGCCACGGCTCAGAAAGAGGTGATAGCCTGGACAGAGCGATATATACCGGCCTCGGGCGATCTGGTCCGGGCCAACATCGGCCAGATATTGCGAGTGCGGGGCACGGTCAGCATTGTGGCCCTGCTGGGCCTCCTCTGGTCGGCATCTGGTGTCTTTACGGCCCTTGACCGGGCTGTCAACAGGGCCTGGGATGTGACCGAGCTACGCCCCTTTTGGCGGCAGAAACTTCTGGCTCTCGGCATGATCGTAGGGGCTGGGGGTCTCCTTCTCTTCTCTATCGTTTCGACGACTTTCTTTAGCGTCATTCGCCGTCTGCGGTTGCCCCTCACCGGTTGGCAGCTTTTTGGCAAGTGGTTGGTGTTCCCCAATCTGCTTTCGACCCTGCTGCCAGTGACCTTCACCGTCTTGATCTTTCTCCTGCTCTACAGGATACTGCCCAACACCACTGTCCGTTGGTCCGACGTCTGGCTTGGGGCGCTTCTGACCGGTTTAGGGTGGGAATTGGCCAAATACCTTTTCACCTGGTATCTGACCAACTTTGCCAGCTACAATCTGGTCTACGGTTCGGTAGCCCTCATCATCGCCTTTCTGGCCTGGTCCTACTACACGGCAGTGATCTTTATCTTGGGCGCCGAATTTACAGCCGAACTTGCCAAGATCCGACGAGCCCGCAGGGGCCCCAGCTAAGTGGAGGAAATAGCAATGTGGGATGACCCGTGGTTGATTGTTGCTCTCGTTCTGATGTTGATTGGCCTGCTGGGGGTGATATTGCCTCTGGTGCCTGGCATCGTCCTCGTCTATCTGGCCGCCTTGCTCTACGCTGTCATTGAGGGCTTTGTCAGGATAGGGCCCATCACCCTGGCCGTGCTGACCGTTTTGGCCGTGGTGGGTGTCACCGCTGACCTCTGGGTTAGCAGCCTGGGGGCCAAAGTTGGGGGGGCTTCTGTGTGGGCGTTGCTGGGGGGCTTGGTCCTGGGCTTGGTGGGCCTCATCTTCTTCAGTCTGCCCGGGGCTATTGTTGGCTCCGTCGCCGGTGTCATCACAGTAGAGCTGTGGCGAGTGAGAGACTGGCGAAAAGTGCTCAAGTCTGGTGGAGGCTGGCTCATAGGCTGGCTGCTTTCCACAGTGGTGCAGCTCTCTATTGCTTTGATCATGATCGCCATCTTCCTCTGGCAGGTGTGGCAGGGCTGAGGCTCTATCTGCTGATGAGACAACTACGTGGTACTGAGCTGAAGCGTTTTCTGCGGGGCTATCGCAGAGCCCATGCGACGACCAAGCGGATTGTCTTCCTGTTGCAGAGCGTGGAGTATCCGGTCAACGTCGGCTCTATCTTTCGCATAGCCGACGCCTGCGACGTCGAGGAAGTCATTCTGACCGGCATCACCCCAACCCCGCCCCATCCGACCATTAGCAAGGTGGCGCGGGGCAAAGAGCAGCGGGTCAGGTGGCGGTACACTGAAAATCCGCAAGAGGTGATAGCTGCTCTGAAAGGGGAGGGCTACACTATCTGCGCCCTGGAGCTCACCGCCCAGTCCGTCCCTTACTACGCTTTCGATTATCCGGCCAGGGTCTGTCTGGTGGTGGGGCACGAGGACCACGGGCTAACCCGCCAGACCCTGGCGCTGAGCGATGCGGCTATCTTTGTGCCCATGTATGGCAAGGGGAGGTCGCTGAACGTCCACGTCTGTCTGGGTGTGGTGTGCTACCACATTCTGCACAGCGGTCTTTCCGAAGGGTAAGCATTCAGGAGGGGGGGGCAGCGTCGGTCGAGTAGGAGCGAAGCGACGTATCGTGGCCAAGCGGGTGTACAGAAGGGGGTAGGAGTGGGAGATAAGATATATCTGGTGCCCATCGGGCCAGTGGATGAGGATGTCCTCTCTGTGGTTGGCGAAGGGTTGGCTACGGCCCTGGGACGAGAGTGGGATGTGACCAATGCGTTGCCCCATCCGGCCTACGCCTATCACAAGCGGCGGCAGCAATACCTGTCAGACGCCATCCTGAATCAGTTGCGGCAGATGGCGTTGCCAGCCGCGCAGCTGCTGGGGCTGGTGGACCTCGACCTCTACACCCCTGGCCTCAATTTTGTCTTTGGCCAGGCCTCCATGGGTGGGCGGGAGGCTCTCATCGCCTTGCCCCGCCTACGGCAGTCCTTCTACGGTTTACCAGACGACAAAGCCCTCTTCCACGAGAGGGCTGTCAAAGAGGCTGTGCACGAGTTGGGCCACACCTATGGCCTGGCCCACTGCCCGGACGCGACCTGTGTCATGCACTTCTCCAACTCTCTGCCGGATACGGACTTTAAGGGGAAAGAGTTCTGTGCGGTGTGCCGGGCAGCTTTAGGTGTCAGGGCGCGCCGGGCATAATCTTGCCACATACCATCTACCTGCCGCTGGTGGTGAAAAACACCGGTAGCTCGGGGTGGTGCATAGGGGGGGAGAGACAGGTGGCTGCGATGCAGCGTCCTGCCTTTCCCCTCTGGGATGAGTACTACCATAGCCGCAAGAATGCCGCCGAGGGGCGCAACAGCCAGATCGCCCGCCTCGGCCACGAGCAAGCCTGGTCCTATGGACTGGCTGGTGCAATAGCTGGCATCACCTTCGCCTATCTTGGTGCAAAGAACATCCCCCGCAGCAGGCCCTTGTTCCCTGCCTGCTAGTTGCCCGCCAACCGCACTCCTGGCCTCCCTCTCTCTCCCTGACCCCTTAGAGGGGCCACATCACACACTGTATGTGGTGGTTTTGAGTTAGCGTTTTTGCTTCGGAATCCCTCCCTTCTGCGTATTTGACAAACGAGACTTTGTGTGCTATAATAAACCTGGTCTATATATCATAATGACTATACCAGTACCATGATCAATCGTAACCATCCGTTGCCCCTGTACTACCAATTGATGCAAGAACTGCGTGCCCGTATCGAACGAGGTGAATGGAAGCCAGGCGATCTCTTCCCCTCTGAACGGGAACTGTGTGAGACCTACGGGATCAGCCGCATGACAGTGCGGCAGGCCCTCGCCGAATTGGTTGATTCTGGTCTGCTGCGTCGCGATCGGGGACGCGGCACTTTCGTGGCCAAGCCTAAGATCCGTAAACGGCTCTCCCGGCTGACCAGCTTCACGCAGGACATGCGTGCTCGCGGCAAGCAGGCAGGCACCCGGGTATTGCGTCTGGAGATGGTGCCCGCCAGGCCCAAAGTGGCGGATATGCTTCAGATCGAGGTTGAGCAGCAAGTTGCGCTGATCGAGCGTCTCCGCCTAGCTGACGGCGAGCCGGTAGGAATCGAGTGCTGCCACCTTTCCTTCGACGGTTGCGAAGCCATCCTGAGGGAGGATCTAACACGCTCGTTGTATCAGCTTCTGAGCAAGCGATTTGGCCTAGTCCCAACCCAGGCACAGGAGGAGTTGGAGGTTGGGGTTTCCGGTTCGCGTGAGGCGCAAATCCTTGGTATTCAGCCTCGCAAGCCAGTGATGCTGATGCGACGTCGCACCCTAGACCAGGATGAGCGCCCGTTCGAGTACGTGGAGTCGGTCTATCGAGGCGACAATTACATCTTTTCTTTCGAACTGGTGGCGGAGGAGTAGCTCACCCACTGATAGCCGCAGCAGGCGACCTTGATCAATGCGATGCTAGTCCTCTGTGGAAATCCCACCGCTGTGGGGCGTCAAGGATTAAACATCTATTCATTTGGACCGATAGGAGGTCTCATGTCTGCTGAAGTATATCTGGAACAGGTGAGAGCACTCTTCACCAGAATTGAAAGCACACAACTGCCCGCCATTCGGGAAGCCGCACAGCGGATGGCGGATTCCATTGAGGTCGGCCGCGCTGTCCATCTCTTCGGCTCTGGCCACTCTGTAATCCCAGTGCTGGACATTTTTCCACGCTACGGTTCCTTTGTCGGCTTTCACCCTATCATGGACCCTCATCTGATGTGGTTCAACGTCGTTGGACCCGGTGGAGTACGTGAGCTTCTTTGGTTGGAGCGCACAGAGGGTTACGTTGCCAACGTCCTCCAATCCTATCACCTGGATCCCCGCGATACTATGTTAGTCTTCTCTCATGGTGGGTTAAATGCGGCACCAGTGGAGATGGCCCTGGCTGCCAAGGAGAAAGGGCTTATCGTGGTGGCCGTAACCTCCCTGGCCAATCACCGCATCTCCAAGGCGACTCACTCGTCGGGCAAGCGATTGGCCGACGTTGCCAACATTGTGATTGACAACTGCGTCGATCCTGAGGATGCAGCGGTGCGCATCGATGGCCAGCGGGAGAAAGTGGCCGGAATGTCAACGGTGGCCGCGATCACAATTTCTATGGCTCTGGTGGCGGAGGTTGCCCAGGAACTGACCACCCGGGGCGTATCTCTCTCCACTTTTGCTTCACCTAATGTCGCCGAGGTGGGCCCTGAACACAACAAGCAAGTGTTCCAGGAGTACGCCTCGTTCGTCCGAGGGCTCGGTGATCCTGCGGCTTGATCGAGGGTGGCGAAGACAAATTGGGGGCAGCTATGGCAGGTGCTTACATCCTTGCCGCCGACATCGGTGGGACAAAGACCGCGACGGCGGTAATATCGTCCACCGGCGACATCCTGCAGATGAGCAAAGCAGCCACGGACCTGGGCGGTCCGCCAGTTTTGATTGACCAGATTACCGCCATGCTTCAGGCTGACCACATGCGGGTAGGGGTGAACATCGCGGACGTGCTCGGCCTGGGAGTGGGAATTCCGGCTGTCATCGACGCGGACCATAAGGTCGTTGTCTGGGCGCCTAACCTGCCTGGCTGGGAGAACGTCCCCCTGCATGATGAACTGGCCACACGGCTCAACTTGCCAGTGCGTATCGAATATGATGGCCACACAGCCGTACTAGGCGAATGGTGGTTAGGCGCGGGGCAAGGCTGTCAGAACGTGGTTTTCGTTATCGTCGGTACTGGCATTGGTGGTGGAATGATCCTGAACGGCCGGCTGTACCGTGGCGCCAGCCGGCTGGCTGGGGCGGCCGGTTGGTTCGTGCTGGGGACGCAGCGCATGTCCGAAAAATATGCTCGTGGGTTGGGGCATTGGGAGAGCTTGGCCGCCGGCCCTGGCATTGCCCGGTTGGCAGCAGAGACGCTGCGACAGAGCAGCGAGCCTTCCATTCTGCGCGACCAGGGTCTTGACTCATACGATGAACTGACTGCGCAGATCGTCTTCGACGCCGCCCGGCAGGGTGATACTCTGGCTTGCGACGTGGTCCGTCACATCGGTGAGATCCTCGGTGTCGGTATCGCCAACATCGTGAGCCTGATGAATCCAGAGATGGTTATCGTCGGTGGCGGCGTAGGAGTTCAGTCTGATCTACTCATCAATCGGATCAGGGATGTGGTACTTTACAATGCCCAACCCATATCGGCTAAGGCAGTGCAGATTGTGCCCTCACAACTAGGGGAGCGTGCCGGATTGCTGGGAGCCGCCAAAGCTCTGTTGCTGCATCACAGAGGCTGTGGCGAGCAGTAGTATGGCATTTCAGGAGGCAAGCACGGTTTAAGTGACCAAGCCGACTTGGTAGGTGCAACGCGACTAGTGTTCCAACAAACTGGAAGGAGGTGATAGATAGAGAAAAGATGTGCTATTGGCAAAGTATCTGTGTGAATCCGCTCTTTCTATCTATGTATGGAGGAGGAACATGAGAAAGCAAACCTTGTTCGTATTTCTGGTGCTGGTCGCTGTGCTCTTGGCAGCCTGTGCTCCCGCAGCGACGCCCCAGGTCGTGGAGGTGACCCAGGTCGTCGAAAAGGAGAAAGAGGTCCTGGTGACCCCCACCCCAGCCCCGGTCAAGCTGGTCATGCTGACTCACTGGGCTGAAGAATCGCAGCTCAAGCCGATGCAGGCCAAACTTGAGGAGTACATGCAACTTCACCCCAATGTCACCATCGAATACCAGACGGTGGCCTTCGAGCAGCTACTGCCCAAGATCACCACGGCCCGCGCGGCTGGCATCAGCCCCGATGTCTGCCACTTCTACAACCTTTGGCTGCCGGATTTCGTCAAGGGCGGCATGTTGGCCGTCCCACCCGAGGGGGTGGTCGCCGACATCAAGGCTAGCTACAGTCCGGGTTCCATCGAAGCCGTGACCTACATGGATCAGATCTGGGGCTACCCGACCGAGATCAACACCTACGCCTTGATCTACGACAAGAAACTACTGGCGGAAGCCGGTTACGACAAACCACCGGAGACCTGGGATGAGCTTAAGGAGATGGCCTGCAAGACGACTCAAGCGGACGCGAGCGGCAAGTTCACGCGGTCTGGCTACGTTCTCGCCCCAGGATGGGACTCGGGGGTTATCCACCCCTTCCTCTCGCTGCTCTGGTCCAACGGCGGCGAATACCTGAGTCCCGATGGGAGCGAGGCCCTCTTCGACAGCCCTGAGGGTCTGGCTACCCTCGATTTGCAGATGGAAATGATCGAGAACAAGTGCGTTGACCTCGGCATAACCTGGACGGACTTTCCCGCCGGCAAAGGTGCGATGATCATCATGGCTAACTGGTGGCGGGCTACCCTCAAGGATACCTACAAGGGCGGCTACGAAAACCTGGCTGTCGCGCCAGTTCCCCATGGTCCCAACGGCCAGTCGGCCACCCTCCAGTACAACTGGCTGTTTGGCGTGGACAACGGGAGCAAGAACCGCGAAGAGGCCTGGAAGTTAGTTGAATGGCTGAGCACTCCCGCCGAGGAAGGTGAAGCCTCGCCCATCGGCGACTACTTGACCAGTGCCATGGGCGCGATCCCCAGTCGCACTTCTGATCAGCAAGCGTTGGCTGATCGCTACGATGAGTTTCTGCAAGCCTTCGTGGACTCGGCTGCTGTCGCTCGGCCCGAGCCGGTGGTGGCTGGTGGTCAGGAGGTGAAGACCACGCTGCAGACCGAGATCGAGACTGCGTGGTTTGGGCAGAAATCGCCCGAGCAAGCCCTGGCTGACGCAGCGGAGGAGGCCAATCGTATTCTGGCCGAGAAGCGATAGCCGGGATGAGCTGCTGCAGGAGGGAAGGGGAGCCACCTCGACTTGCTCCCCTTCCCCGCTTGCGGCCTGAATTAGGAGGCATAGGCGATGAGCAATAGATTGATGGTGGCTGATGTGACAGCGCCCTTGGCGCGGGCCAGACGTAGGCTTCTGCCCCGGAGGGTACTATGGGCCTATGTGTTCGTCAGCCCTGCTATCCTGGCGCTCCTTCTCTTCACCGTTGGTCCTATTCTCTTCACCTTCTGGGTGAGCGTGCACAATTGGAATATCATCGAGCCGATTTCTCAGATGCCCTTTGTGGGCCTGGAGAACTACCGCTACCTTCTGATCAAAGACGCGGTCTTCCGGCGAGGCCTGCGCAATACATTTGTCTTCACCATCTGCGGAGTTGGTGCCAACACTGTGTTAGGGTTATTGTTCGCACTATTGCTCAATAGCCGCCTCCGGGCTCGCGCATTCTGGCGTACTCTCTTCTTCCTTCCAATTGTCACAGCCCCTCTGGCACTGGGCATGATGTGGGCTGTGCTGCTGAACAAGAATTTCGGTCTGGTCAACAACCTCTTGGGGTTGGCTGGCATTCCACTGCAGCCGTTTCTCTCCAGCCCGGATCAGGCGCTGGCGTGTATCATTGGCATCGCTGTGTACCAGTATGTAGGTTACTATATCATTATCTATCTGGCAGGGCTGCAAGGGATCCCTGGGGAGTATTATGATGCGGCGGCTGTGGATGGGGCCAACCGGTGGCAAACCTTCTGGCATATCACTCTACCCCTGCTGCGCCCGGTGCTGCTTTTCATCGTAGTGACCAACACCATCGGTGCCCTTCAGGTGTTCGATATCGTCTTCGCCGCCACCACAGGTGTCGCCGGAGAGACGAGTGGAGGTGGTCCGGCCAACAGCACCATGGTGGTCGTGCTCCATATGTACAACACCGCTTTCAAGTTCTTCCGCATGGGCCGCGCCACCGCCATGGCAGTCATTCTCTTCCTCATCATCTTTATCATCACGCTTATCCAGTTGCGACTCCTGCAAGAACGCAGGTGAGGAGGGAAAGATATGGTCAAGCGACAATTGACCGCTCCAGCCATCGCTGGATCGATATTTAAGTACCTCGTACTGGCTCTGGCGGGCGCCTGGATGCTTCTGCCCTTCTTTTGGATGTTCTCTGCCTCATTGATGACGCCCAAGGAGATCATCCGTTTACCACCGCCGCTTTTGCCTGCGCAACCTCAATGGTACAACTACGTTGACGTTACGCAGGTCGTACCTCTGGGGCGTGCGTATCTCAACAGTCTGTTGGTCTCAAGCCTCACTGTGGTGGGGATCATTTTCACCAGTTCTTTGTGCGGTTTTGCCTTCGCCAAGTATGACTTCCCTGGGCGCAACGCTCTCTTCATGCTTGTTCTAGCAAGCATGATGATCCCGTTCTTTGTCACCCTGATTCCGGTCTTCTACATCGTTAAGCAACTCGGCTGGTTGAACAACCATGCGGGTTTGATCCTACCGAGTGTGGTCAGCGCTTATGGGATCTTCCTCATGCGCCAGTTCATCCTGGACATCCCCGACGAGCTCCTTGACGCCGCCCGCATTGACGGTGCTTCTGAGTTCCGTATCTATTGGCAGATCATTCTCCCTCTGAGCGGTCCGGCTCTGGCCACCCTGGCTTCCTTCAACTTCGTGACGGTTTGGAATGCTTTCCTCTGGCCGCTCTTGGTGGTGCAATCGCGTGACCTCTTCACCGTCCCTCTGGCTCTGAACAGCCTGCGCACCTATGGCTTGCAGGCCGAGTTTCACAATCTTCAGATGGCTGGCACGGCTGTCAGCGTGATCCCGGCTCTGCTGATGTTCGTTGCCCTGCAGCGTTACTTCGTTAGGGGAATCGCCCTGACCGGAATGAAAGGATGAATGAGCTTACATCGGGTGGTAGTGAAGCTCCGTCTCAAACCGACAAGGTCATGTCATTCTGAGCGGTGAGCCAAAGCCCTGAGCCGGAGCCCTGAGCGGAGCGAAAGGTCAGCGAAGGGGGAGCGAGCGAAGCCTGTCCTGAGCTTGGCGAAGGGAATCTCGTTGATCCTTTACGTGGCCACCGAGCAACTGGGGTTGCACCCTGCTTCGCTGGCAGCCCCAGTATCCCCCACTCCATGCCAGCATTCATGGGACAGATCACCAGGCGTGGGCCTAGATCAACAAAGACCCAAGAGAGATCATTATGTGGCGTTCTCCAGCCTTCCGGAGAATCATTCTGCTCTGGTTGGTTTGGGCGGTTGTCCTTTCTGGTTTCCAGGTCCTGGTTCAGGCGCGCTTTCAGCCCCAGCGCCCAGATTACGCCCTTCCATGGACCGGACGCTTGACCGGGATCCACAGCCAGAATGACAAACCTTACCTAATCCATCCCTTCCTGAACGAGCATGTTTCCTTTGACTCGATATTTTACATATCCATTGCCCTGGTTGGCTACGATGACCCAGTCGTACCGCCTGTCCCGCGTCCGGGCGATACCACGCTCTCCATGAACTATGCCTTCTTTCCATTTTATCCGTTTCTGATGTACCTGGTTTTATATCCCTTGAGAATATTCTGCCTGGATGCCATAGCAACTGCCACCTTGGCAGGAGTGTTGATCTCGTTGTTGGGCGCTCTGGCAGCCATGCTAGCTTTGTTCGACCTGACTCAAGAGGAGCTGGGGGAGGCAGGCGGGCTGCGGACAGCTTTTTACCTGCTGATTTTTCCCACGGGCTTTTTCTTGGCCATGGTCTTTACTGAGGGGTTGTTCGTTGGTCTGACGTTTAGTGCCCTGGCACTCATTCGCCGCAGAAAATTCGGTTGGGCAGCGTTGCTGGCGGCTCTGGCGACCTGGACACGGGCAGTGGGCTTCGTTCTGGTCGTACCACTGGCCCTGGCTGTCTTGTACCAGAGCTGGTCAGGTTCTTTGAGAAAAACGTTGAATTGGACATTCCTAAGAAAAGGAGTATATGTCCTGATACCACTAGCAGCCATGGGGATCTGGATGGCTTCCCCGTGGGCACCCCGCTTTCGCTATGTGGAGAAAGATTACTTTGGTCAGGGATTTCTTCAGGTAAGTCGCTCCATGCATGCCTGGGCTTATGCTTTTACAAAGATGGTATCTGGCGACAATACCCAAACTACTGCCTATTACGCCATAGAGTTTTTCACCATTCTGCTTGCATTGCTGGCAGGGGTTATGCTCCTCCGCAGGTACCCGACCGTTGCTGTTTTCAGCCTTTTGGCATTGACCATTGCCCTCACCAGTGGGGCGCCACAGAGCTTGAACCGCTATGTGCTAGCGACGCCAGCGACTTTTATCTTTTTGAGCCGAGCGGGGAAGAACGAAGTTTTTGACCGGATCTGGACTTTGACCAGCACTCTGTTGATGGGTTTGTTAGTTACCTTATTCACCTTTGACATGTGGGTTGCGTAAGAACCTATCTGAAAATCCAGCAGAGGCGGCTCCCATGCGGCCGAATTGCGTGGCATGGGAGCTCGGCTAGCTAGTTTTCGGGTGGGCTCTAATGGAAAGCTAAGTTATGAAGCATGAAACCGCTGATTAGGGTTGGCATTGTCGGAGTGGGGATTCGTGGCCGTCTGTTCGCCCACGCCGTGGCTCAGAACTGTGATGCCTGGCTGGTGGCTCTGAGCGACGTCGATTCCCAGGTGTTGGCCGATGCTGCGACCCGCTTCGCCGTCCCCGGCTACGCCGACTACCGGGAGATGCTCGAACAGGAGCAGCCGGATGCTCTGATCGTCGCCACGCCGGACTTTGCTCACTGCCAACCGGTGCTCGAAGCAACCCGGCGAGGGATACACCTGCTGGTGGAGAAGCCGTTCGCCACCATGGGGGCTGAGGCTGAGCAGATGCTGGAGGTGGTGGAACAGGCCGGCGTTCGCTGCCAGGTAGCGTTCGAGAACCGCTGGAACCCCGCTTTCTTCCGGGCCAGAGGGACTATCGCCAGGGGGGAACTGGGCGAGATCGAGCTGATGAATGAGCGGCTGGGCGTCAACAATCAAGAGCCACGATAGAAAAGAGGTGGTCAAAAGTGGACGAGAAGTTTATCCCTATTGCGGCTTGGTGCACGGGTGGGAGAGCCCGGGCGACCATGGTCCGGCCACCGGGGCCGGATGACCGGGAGAGTTGGAAGAGGGACCTAGAGAATATCGCCAACTGCGGCTTCAACACCGTCCGCTGTTGGGTGGATTGGGCCAGCGGCGAGCCGGAGCCCGGCGACTATCACTTCGAGGCGGTGGATCTTTTGATGGGTCTGGCTGAGGAGGTGGGTCTCAGAGTCATCGTCCAACTCTATCTCGATTCAGCGCCGGACTGGCTGGTGAAGTATTATCCAGGCTGTCGCTATGTCTCTGCCGGTGGTGTGCCCATCGACTCCCAGGGTGCACCCGGGTACTGCTATGACCACCCTGGGGTGCGCGCCGCAGCCGAACGTTTCATGCGCACCCTGGCTGGCCACATTGCTGACCGCAAGCTCTTCCTGGCCTGGGACCTGTGGAGCGAGCCTCACATCGTTCAGTGGGGCTACTTTGACTTCCTGCCTCAACCGGCCGTGTTTTGCTACTGCCACCACACCGTCCAGCGTTTCCGTGACTGGCTCCGCCGCAGGTACCAGAGTCTGGACACGCTCAACAAGGCTTGGTATCGCAAGTTCTCCAGTTGGGACCTGGTGCTCCCTCCCAAGTTCATCTCCCTGATGACCTACACCGAATATGTGGACTGGCTACAGTTCATCATGGACAAACTGGCCGAAGACCTTCACTGGCGGCACGAAACCGTACGCCAGGCCGACCATCATCTCACTACCAGCCACTCGGCCGTCCCCTCGATCCTCACCCTGCCGATTGACGCGCAGGGCTCGCCCGACGACTGGCGGATGGCTGGCCAAGTGGACATCTGGGGTACTTCGCTTTACCCGAAGCATGTAGGAGCCAGGGAGACCAATGCCCCTTCATTTCGGGCGGCGATGCTGGCTGGCACCCGCTCTGCCTGCGACTCCGTCGGCGCGCCATACTGGTTGGGGGAGCTCCAGGGTGGACATGGCTATGTGGGCATGTTCGCCTCGCACATGACCGAAGCGGATGCCCGATCGTACGCCTGGCACCCCATAGCCCACGGCGCCAAGGGACTGTGTTTCTATGCCTGGCACCCCATGAGTAGTGGTTATGAGTCAGCAGGCTTTGGCTTGGCCAATCTGGACGGCACCCCTAGCGAGCGGGCCTTCGCCGCTGGTGCCATCTCGAAAGTCATCACGCAAAACATGGATCTCTTCTACACCGGGAAGCCCACCCGGGCGCGGGCGGCTATCTGCTGGAACGTGCTCTCCAACATCATGTGGGTCTGCATGCGCCAGGCCCAGCACTACATACCCAGCCGTAGCTACATTGGTGCCTACCGGGCCCTATATCAGGAGCATATCCCGGCGGACTTTGTCCACGTGGACCAGATTGTCGCTGGCAAGCTGGAGGACTACGACCTGCTGTATCTCCCCTTCTCCTTCATGCTGTCCCGGGCTGCAGCAGTCGGCATCGAGGAATTCGTGCGCGAGGGCGGAGTCGTCATTGCCGAGGCACGCACTGCCTGGAACGATCAGACTGGCTACTGCAGCGAGGCGGTGCCAGGACTGGGATTGGAGCGAGCCTTCGGCTGCCGGGAGCGAGGAGCAATGGGAGTAGACGAGGACACACCCTGTCACATCCGCATCACTAGAGATCACCCGGTGCTGCCCTTATTAGGCAAAGGGGACATGCTTGCCGGGGCTCGTTTCCGAGAGGAGATGGAGGTTCTGTCCGAGACGGCCGAGGTGGTGGGAGAGTTCGAGGACGGCGGGCCAGCCATCGTGGTCAACCGCTATGGCCAGGGTTGGGCTATCTTCGTCGGTACCCTGTTAAGCTTGGGCTTCCTTAAATTCAAAGATGAAAACGCTGGCAAGCTGCTTAAAGGGCTAACACGGCTGGCTGGGATCGAGCCGCCGGTGGAGGTAGATGGCATCCTGGAGGGGTTGGACATCGAGCCGCGTCTCCTGGAGGGGAAGGACGAGGCTGGCCGTTCCTTCCGCATCTTTTTCGCCTTCAATCATACAGATCGGCTGGCACAGCCACAGTTTGGGATCACCGTACCGCAAGGGAACTACACAGCAACAGACATCGTTACCAGCCAGCCGGTACCGTGCCGGTACCTGGATGACCGGCTGGTGCTGGGTAAGCCGTTGGAGCCGAGGGAGATATGGGTGGTCAAGATCGTTGGACCGTAGTGACCTGAGGGCGGCTCCCGGTAAGATTCCTGGCCTCGGCGCTGGAGCGAGGTTTCAAGGAAGCCATCTCAATGCTATTTGAAAGGTGTTGCCTCTATACCCTTATTATGGCCGAAGCCTATTGTTCAGACTCCTACTGGGTCCAGATCGCACTTACAAGCTGCAGCCGTTCCAGTGGAATGTGCCACAGATCCCACGACAGTACCAGGCCATCGGCGCCAGCCATGTAGAGCGCCCGTAAATCTGCCTCGATTTGTTCTTGATCAAGATGGGCCATCCCTTCAATCTCAACAAGCTCGATTCCGGCCAATAGTTTCCTGATCCCAGCGGCACGAGCCTGCCCAATTTCGGCCAGGAGAGCAGTGGGTGCTAACCCGTGAGCACGCAACTCAGCGCGACTGTGCGGTAGGGATAACCGGGTTGCCCGGGACAGCCATTCCAGGGCCTGAAGTTCGCTTGCCTGCTGTTTCTCGATCAGCCAATCGGCCAAATTAAGTATTTCGAAGGGCAAACCAGCCGGGCCAAGTGTGTGGCCATATGTCATTACTTTGGTCCATTCACCGCAATCGCCTAGCGCACCAAGATCTTGCCCCACCATGCGCGTCAAGGCTGGTGAGAAGCAGTCCAACGCCACCGTCAAGCCCTCCGCGTGGATCAGGTCGGCGGCAGCTCGCACAAACCTGTCCACACTGCGTGCCCGGAAGTCGAGGAACGCGCTGAGTAGGGCGATATCGGGATCGGTAGATTCAGAGGCCCTTGGCCCGAGCAGTACCTGGACAAAAGATTGGATACGCTGAGGCGTCGCTAACAACTGGCCGATGCGTCGGCGTGCGGCCTCCAGGTCGAGCCCGGCCTCGGAGGCAGTACGGTAACAATCATCACAGAAGCATGCCAGCCATCTGGCAGGGTCGGCTGCAGGCGAAGGATAACGAATGCGATCCAGAAACACCCCGTCATAGTCGCCGCGCTGCATTACCTGATGCAGGTGGTTCAGCACAGCTTCGCGAACTTCGGATCGGTTGGGACATACAAAGGTGAATTCCGGCATGCTCTGGAAACCCGGCACTGGCTCACCTTGTAAGCCAATCGTCTGCCATTCGGGCTGGGGTACGAAGGTACCATCGCCGGTTAGCAGGGGGTGCCATCGGAAAAACTGTGCACCTGCTTGCGCTACCTCTTCTCTACAGGCACTGACCAATGGCTCGGGCAGATTCCAGCCGAGGAGGACATAGGATATCGGTAGCAGTTCGAAAGCGACGTGCAGCTTGGTGCGGGCGTCACCGGGAGCAATGGCAGCAACACCTGGGACATTTTCAAGATACTGGACGGCGAATGTGACCACAAGCTCCCCTCTCAAAGGGCACAATTTCAATTCAGCAGTGGGATAGCGCAACAATTCTGAGGAGGTGATTCCAACTCACTGCGGAATGCGCAAACGAAGCCGGAACCTGGTGGCAACTCGGTGATGCCCTCTACCCGCTCAATGTCTCGCCGCTTCCATCTCTGCCACTTTGGCCAGCCGTCGCCGGTGTCGCTCCTCGCCGCTGAAGGTCGCACCGATAAAGGCTTGGACCAACTCCAGGGCCAGTGCCACCCCGATGATCCGTGCCCCCAGGCACAGCACGTTGATGTTGTCGTGCTCTACGCCCTGGTGGGCCGAGTAGGTGTCGTGGCACAGGCCGGCCCGGACGCCCGCCAGCTTGTTGGCCGCCACGCAGGCTCCCACGCCGCTCCCACAGAGAATAATGCCCCGTTCTGCCTCACCTCGTAACACAGCCTCTCCAACCGCTTTGGCATAGTCGGGGTAGTCGTCCCCTGGATCCATGTTGTAGGCTCCCAGGTCCAGCACCTCATGTCCAGCCGTGGTCAGGTAGTCCACGATAGGATCTTTTAGCGGGAATCCGCCGTGATCTACTCCAATAGCAACGCGCATGCCAGAACCTCCGTAAATAGACGGGCTACCGCCCCAGCCGGGCCAGGGCCCGTGAGACGATGTTCTCCGCCGTGAAACCGAATTTCTCCATCAGAGTCTTGTAAGGAGCCGAGGCCCCGAAACGGTTCAGGCCGATCACCTCCCCGGTCAGACCGACGTAACGGTGCCAACCCTGTGGCACGCCAGCTTCAATAGCCAGGCGAACGGCCACCGTGGGCGGCAGGACTTGATCGCGGTAGGTTGGGGGTTGCTGGTCGAACAACTCCCAACTGGGCATAGAAACCACCCGCGCTTTGATACCCTGCTCAGTCAGTCGTTCATGGGCTTCCAAGGCAAGGTGCACTTCCGAGCCGGTGGCGATGAGGATGATGTCTGGCCGTTCGTCCCCGGCGTCGGCCAGCACGTAGCCCCCCCGCGCCACCCCAGCGGCGTCGGCCAGTTCGGTGCGATCCAGCACGGGCAGCTTCTGGCGGGTGAGGGCCAGGGCCACCGGGCCATCTCGGTGCGTCAAGGCCACTCGCCAGGCCTCGACCGTCTCGGTGGCGTCGGCCGGGCGGAGTACCATCAAGTCGGGGATGGCCCGTAAGGCGGCTAGTTGCTCAACCGGCTGATGGGTGGGTCCGTCCTCGCCTAACCAGACACTGTCGTGGGTGAAGACAAAGATCAGCGGTAGGCCCATCATCGCTGCCAGGCGGATGGGCGGGCGCATATAGTCCGAGAAGACGAGGAAAGTGCCGGTGTAGGGAATGAGCCCTCCGTGCAGGGCCATGCCATTGGCGATGCTGCCCATGGCGTGCTCGCGAACGCCGAAGTGCAGGTTGCGTCCGCTGAAATCGTTGCTGGCGATGTCGCCATACTCCTTCAACAAAGTGTTGTTTGACGGCGCTAGGTCTGCCGAGCCACCCAGCAGGGTGGGCAGGCGCGGCGCAATGGCGTTAAGGACCTGGCCTGAGGCTTTGCGAGTGGCCAGAGGACCGTCGGCTGGGACGAAAGCGGGCAGGTCGGCATCCCAGCCAGCTGGCAACTGCCGGTGCATGGCTGTCTGCCATTCGTCAGTCAGTTGAGGGTACTCGGCAGCATAAGCCTCAAAACGGGCTTGCCACTCAGCTTCCCAGGCCTGACCTCGCTCCACCGCCTCTCGGAAATGGGGCAGAACCTCGTCGGGGATGTAGAAGGGGGGCTCAGTGGGCCATCCCAGGTTCTCCTTGGTGCGCCGCACCTCTTCCTCGCCCAATGGTGCACCGTGAGCCTCTGCTGTGTCCTGCTTGCCGGGGCTGCCGTAGGCGATGTGGGTGCGGACCATGATCAGCGACGGTTGCTCCGTTGCTGCCCGTGCTGCCTCGATAGCATCGGCGATGGCTGCTGTGTCATTGCCGTCGTCCACCCGTTGCACGTGCCAGCCATAGGCTTTGAAGCGGCGCTCCACATCTTCGGTGAAGGTCAAATCGGTACTGCCTTCGATGGAGATGTGATTGTCGTCGTAGAGATAGATCAATTTACCCAGGCCCAGGTGCCCGGCCAGTGAGGCCGCTTCAGAAGCCACGCCTTCCATTAAATCACCGTCGCTGACGATGGCATAAGTATGATGGTCAAGAATCGTATGATTGGGGCGGTTAAAGTGCTCGGCCAGGAAGCGCTCGGCGAGGGCCATGCCCACCCCGTTGGCAAAGCCCTGTCCCAGGGGCCCGGTGGTGGTCTCTACGCCGGGTGTCAGGCCGTATTCCGGGTGACCGGCGGTGCGGCTGCCCCATTGGCGGAAGTCTTGTAGCTCTTCCAGGGGCAGGTCATAGCCGGTCAGATGCAGCAAGCTGTAGAGGAGCATGGAGCCATGTCCGGCCGAGAGGACAAACCGGTCCCGGTCGGGCCAGTGGGGATTGGTGGGGTTGTGCTTGAGGAAGCGTGTCCAGAGGACGTAGGCCATGGGCGCGGCTCCCATGGGCATCCCTGGATGGCCCGAGTTGGCCTTCTGAACGGCATCCATGGCCAGGGTGCGGATGGTGTTGATACACAGTTGGTCCCGTTCGTCCTGGTAAGTCATAGTCCTTTTCTCCTGTGATCCTTTCGACGTCGGAGAGTTGGGTATCATTATAACATCTCAAGGCCTCTTTGTCTAGCCTTAGGGTTAACCCACCAACGAGTTGTCACAGAGACAGAAAAAGGGGCCTTCTCTGGCCCCTACTGGGAATACGCTGGCGGCACCTTTGGCTAGCGGGTGATCGTGACCTTCTGAAGTCCCTGGGGCTGATCTGGATCGTACCCCTTGGTTAGCGTCAGATGTAGGGCGAAGAGCTGGCCGGGAACAATGGCTACAATGGGAGATAGCCACTCTGGCACGCTCTCGGGCAGTGGCAACGGCGTGACAGCCTCAGCCAAGAGATCTTGACGATCGGAGATGATGAGGAGCTCAGCGCCGCGCGACTTGAGTTCCAGGGTAAAATCGCGCATCGTGTCAAACATCTTGCCGTTGGGGGCGACGACCAGCGCCGGAAAGCCACTGCCGATAACGGCGATGGGGCCATGCATGAAATCGGCCGAGGAGTAGGGCTCAGCGATGAGATAATTGAGTTCTTTGAGCTTGAGGGCGATCTCGAAGGCGGTGGCATAATTGTAGCCCCGGCCCAGAACGACGCACGTCTCCATATAGCGATAACGTTCCGCGGCGTCCGCAATCAGTTCTTCTCGGTCCAACGCACCCTCCACAGCCAGGGGAACGCGTCGCAACGCCTCCAGGCGGTCGGGGTCGTCCCCCAGAGAACAGGACAGCAATGCCAACGCGGTCAACTGCGCCGTGTAGGTCTTGGTGGCAGCCACCGCCCGTTCCTCACCAGCGTGCAGAGGCATGACGTAATCAGCTCGTGCAGCCAGGGGAGAGTCAGGGTCGTTGGTGACGGCCAGCGTCGGTGCACCCTGCCGCTGTCCTTCCTCCAGTACTGCCACGATGTCGGGCGATCGGCCCGACTGGGAGATGCCCATAACGAGCGCATCGCGCAACTGCGGCGGCGTGCAGTAGATGCTGAACAGTGAGGGTGTGGCCAACGCCACCGGCAGCCGGTTCAGCGCGCCGAAGAGGTACTGGGCGTAACGGGCGGCGTTGTCGGAGGTGCCGCGTGCGGCGATGATGGCGTAGCGCACGTCGCGGGCACGGATTGCTGTCGCTATCCGCGCGGCGGTTTCGGTCTGCCTGTCTAACAGGCGGAGAAAGACCTCTGGTTGCTCGTGGATCTCGTTGCTTAGGTAGCTCATTTCTGTATCCTCTCCTCTTCTTGTGTGCCATTTCGCGCCGGGGATTACCCTGCATTGGCCGCAGGTACCTGCTCCCGCACCAGCGCCCGCACCGCGTCGGGGCTGTCCAGTTCCAGCGCGGCCTGGGCCACTTCCCGCGTCTCATCCAGCATGAGGGCACGGATGATCTGCTTAGCCAAGGGGATGGCAGGCGGGTTCATGCTGAATTCGTCGAGCCCCAGGCCGAGCAGGATGGGGATCGCCAGCGGCTCGCCAGCCAGTTCGCCGCACAGACCCACCCACTTGTGCTGCGCGTGGGCGGCGGTGATGACGTCACGCACCAGGCGCAGCACGGCGGGCTGAAACCCGGTCGCCAGGGGAGCCACCTGAGCGTTAGTGCGGTCGGCCGCCAGCGTGTATTGGCTTAGGTCGTTGGTGCCGATGGAGAAAAAGTCCACCTCGACCGCCAGGTGGTCAGCCATCAGTGCGGCGGCAGGGACCTCGACCATGACGCCAATCTCCATCTCCTCCGCCACCGGCTGCCCCTCGGCCAATAGTTCGGCGCGGCACTCCTCCAGTACTGCTCGAGCCGCTCGTACCTCGGCGACCGTCGCCACCATGGGGAACATCATCTTGAGATTACGCCCGGCTCCGGCTCGCAAGGCCGCCCGCAATTGCGGCCTGAACAGACCCGGCTGTGCCAGGCACAGCCGGATGGCCCGCAGGCCCAAAAAGGGGTTCATCTCGTGGGGCAGGTTCAGGTAGGGCAGTTCCTTATCGCCGCCGATGTCCAGCGTGCGCAGGATGACCGGCAGATCGCCGAACACGTCCACAATGGCCCGGTAGGCCTGGTACTGTTCCTCCTCACCGGGCAGGTGGTCGCGTTCCAGGTAGAGGAACTCTGTGCGCAGCAGGCCCACTCCCTCCGCGCCGGCCTCCAACGCTGCCTGTGCCCCCTCGACGTTGCCAATGTTGGCGACGACCTCGACGCGATGGCCATCGCGGGTGACGGCGGGCTCGTAGGCCCGCTCACTGGCCTGTGCCAGCACCGTGGCAGCCGCCGTCTGGCGCACCCGATACCCCGCTACCATCTCTTTGTCCGGTTCCACCAGCAGCGTGCCTTCGCTGCCGTCCAGCACCAACGTCGCGCCATCGGGGACATCTAGGGCATCCGGGCCAGCCCCCACGACGGCCGGCAGCCCCAGCCCCCGGGCCAGGATGGCGGTGTGGGAGGTCGCCCCCCCCTCGGCCGTGCAGAAGCCCAGCACCAACGACTTGTCCAGCATCACCGTGTCGGAAGGGGTCAGGTCGCGAGCCAGGATGATAGAGGGAACAGCTAGCCCAGCGTAAGGGGACTCGGCCACGCTGAGGAGGACGCGGAGGATGCGGTTCGCGACGTCGCGCACATCGGCGGCACGGGCGCTGAGGTACTCGTCATCCAGTGACACCAGCATCTGCGCGTACATCTCGGCGGCGTCGCTCAGCGCTGACTCGGCGTTGACGCACTGCTTCTCGATGGCCGTCCGCACGGTATCCAGCAATTCGGGGTCATCGAGCATCAGGGCGTGGGCCTGGAAGATAGCGGCCTGCTCGGCCCCAGACTCGGCCTCCGCCTTGGCGTACACGTCGGCCAGTTGCTCGCGAGCTGTCTCCAGCGCGGCCTGGAAACGCGCCCATTCGGCGGCCGGGTCCTCCACCGTGCAGCGCTCAAAGTGTAGGCCAGCCCGCCGGAAGTGAAAGGCCGGCCCGATGGCGATCCCGCGCGAGGCGGCGATACCGCGCAGTGTTCTCATTCCTTCTCCCCGAAGTTATTCTCAACCAGCGTCTCCAGGGCCTCCAGGGCTTGGTCGGCGTTCTCTCCCTCGGCGCGGATAGTGACCACCGCTCCTTGCTCGGCTCCCAGTGCCAGCACACCAAGGATACTCTTGGCGTTCGCCTCCCGCTCGCCGTGCGTGACCTTGACATCGCAGTTGAACTGCCTGGCGGTCTGAACTAACAGCGCGGCGGGCCGGGCGTGCAGGCCCACTTTGTTGTAGACGGTCAGTGTGATCTCCGGCATCAGCGTGTTCTTACCACAACTGGCCTTCTCTCTACTCACCCTCCGGCCAGATATGCTCCATGATGGCCTGCGCTACATCGGCACTGGGCACCAGCGGGCTGAGCAGCAGCGCCCGCAGTGCCTTCTTCCGGTCGCGCTGGGCGATCCCTTCGGCGGCCAGCATCTCGTATGTGCAGTTCAATTGGATCATCACCCGCACGTCGGCGGGGGCCGCCCCACTGCCTATCGGCGTCGCCCCATCTGCCCCCAAGATACAGGCTACCTCGACGATGGCCTGCTCAGGAAGGAAGGGCACTGTCCGCTCGTTGACCACATTGACGATGATTCGCTCCCGCGTGTCGTTGATCAGGGCCAGCAGCACGGGCACGATGATCTTCTCGTACCAATTGGCTCCCCGTTTGGCCAGCGCCGCCGGCTTCTGCCCACCGGTCCAGTGAGCGTATTCGGTCAGGATGGAGTCCTGGAGTTCCAACAGTCGCTCAGCCCGCGCTGGCTTGCCCTGCTGTCGCGCCAGCATACGGTTTGGATGAAAGAAGTAGCGCAGGTATGGGCAGGGCACCGCCCCCAGCGCCTGGATGATCTCGGTGTCAATCCCCAACTCGGGGAACTCGGCCACCCGCTCCAGCACCTGAGTCATCACGTCCTGCCCGTCACGACGCGCCCCGGTGATGAAGCCAAAGTGGTGCATCCCCACATAGTCTAGGCTCAGTTGCTCCAGCGGCACTTCGAGCACCCTGGCCACATAGTGCGAAAGATCGAGCGGTGTGTTACAGATGCCGATAACGCGCACCTTCGAGTAGCGGGTGACGGCGTACTGGACGACGCTGCTGGGATTGGTCAGGTTCAACATCAGTGCATCGGGCGCGGCCCGCTCGATGACCTGGCACCACTCCACCACCACCGGGATCGTGCGCAGCGCGTTGTTGAAGCCGCCTGGGCCGATCGTCTCCTCGCCAAGGATACCAAACTCATGAGGAAAGGTCTCGTCAAATGCCCGCGCCTCCAACCCGCCAACCCGGATCTGGTTCAAGATGTAATCGGCCCCCTCCAGCGCCTCCTCCAGGTCGGTCGTGTAACCGACATCCAGGTCTTCTGGTCGCTCGCGGGCCATTTGCTGGCAGACACCGCCCACCATCTCCAACTTGTGGCGCGTGCGCCCGTGCAGCACCACCTCGATAGGGGGCCGCTGCCTCGTCGAGCGCAGCAGCGCGTCTATCAACGCCGGGCTGGCGACGCTGCTCCCCCCAAAAACCACGAACCTGATCTTCTCAGCCATGTTTATTCCCCCGACTAGACGAAGAAACTACGCACCCTGTCCACTACTTGCTCCACCTCCTCCCCGGTCATGTAGGGATAGGCCGGAATCTGCAGCAATTGGTGCGCCTGGGGTCCGCTGACGGGAAAATCCTCCTCGCGGTAGCCCAGGAAACGGTAGCAGGGCTGCATCGGCACCAGGGTTGGGTAGATGACGAAAGTGCCGATTCCTCCCTCCACCAGGTGGGCCATCAAGTCGTCCCGCTGCGCCTCATCCACGAGGATGGTGTAGCAGTAGTAGACGTGGCGGTTGTAGTCAGCCACTTTGGGCGTGACCACCGGTAGGTCGGTAAAGCCCGCATCGTAGATCGCTGCCCGGTGCCGTCGCCGTTCGTTCTCCTCATCGAGGTATTTCAGTTTGACGCTCAGAATGGCGGCCTGGAGGGGGTCGAGGCGCTCTTGGAAGCCGATGACCTCGTGGACGAACTTGACGTGCTGTCCTACGTAGCGCAGCACGCGCACCTTGTCGTTCAACTCGGGGTCCGAAGTGGTAATCGCACCACCGTCGCCGTAGGCCCCCAGATTCTTGCCAGGATAAAAGCTGAAACAGCCGATGTGCCCCAGGCTGCCCGCCTTGCGCCCCTTGTACTCCGCGCCGTGGGCGTGGGCCGCGTCCTCCACCACCCACAGGCCGTGCCGCTCGGCGATCTCGTTGAGCGGGTCCATGTCCACGCATTGGCCGTAGAGATGCACTGGCAGGATGGCTTTCGTCCGAGACGTGATCTTCGCTTCGACCTGGCTGATGTCCATGTTGTACGTGTCGGGTTCGACGTCCACGAAAACGGGCGTCGCGCCGCAGTAGGTGATCGGCAGCGCGGTAGCGATGTAGGTATTAGAGACGGTGATCACCTCGTCGCCAGGACCAACACCGCAGGCAGCCAGCGCCAGATGTAGCGCCTCCGTCCCCGACGAAATGCCGATGCAGTAATCGGTGCCGCAGTGGGCGGCGAATTCCCGTTCGAACTGCTCCAGGTATGGGCCGAGCGTGTACCGGCCAGTGGGCAGCACCCGATCAATTGCCTCGTGCACCTCGTCCTTGATGCGTTCGTATTGCCGTGTCAGGTCATTCAACGGGATCTCAACGTCACCGCTGCTGGCGATATGCAGCCAGCGCGGGATTTCTACCGCTGATTTTGCATTCCCCATCTCGATGTCCCCCCTTTCTGCGGTTTGGTGATAATTGAGGCGGGCCAGGCCCTTCGGCGAGGCTCAGGCCAGGCGTCCTGAGTGCCGCGAGTAGGAACATCCTCCAGTCGGCGGTCGGGCAAACAGATCTCTCAGTGCTCTTGGTAGCGAAGCACAGTGAGGTTTGTTCTATCATAAACCGCCAAGGTTGTACCATCACGCGTCAGGTAAAGCGTGCCGAACTCGGCCGGCACATTCTCCTGCTCCCAGGTCTGACCACCATTTGCGGTGCGCATGGCCAAGACCTTGCTTCCCCCGCCACCCGTGAGACTCAGGACAATCACCCCGTGGTCAGCATCGAAGAAGCGCATCGCAGCCACCGGGGTACTGTGGGTCATAAGCGACCCCTCGCTGTCCTCCAGCTCGAACGCTCGACGAGATGACCAACTCTCGCCCCCATCCTGGGTGACGTATAGGACGCTGGCGTTGTCCAACAAGTAGCCCTCAGTGGCTGTCCGGAGCTCAATTGCCGCAATGTCCTGAATGCCTTCCGGCAGGGCAATCTCTGTCCACGTCATGCCTCCGTCCGTAGTCGCTCCAAGTTGATAGGGGGTGGCAGCCCACCCAGTTTGGGCATCTAGAAAGCTCAAGAACCGGCAGTGGTTGGGATAGCGAGGGCCATAATGCGTGACGGCCTGCCAGGTCCGCCCTCCATCTGTGCTCACGTGGACCTGGCCAAAGTTCCCGCAATGCCAGGCGACCTGTTCATCCACGATCTCCAGGCCGTAACGACACGCTGAGAAATTTTTGGCCCGGGGCCAGGTCTTACCTCCATCAGTAGTGTAGTGAACCACACCATTAGCCCCCCCCGTGATGCCAAAAGTCTCATTGAGAAACCCGGCCACTGTCGTTGGGTGCCTGACCCTCGTGTGGAGTATCACCTCCCACGGGCTGGCCCCTTCCTGGGCCTGAGTGGTCGTGGCTGGCGGCGAGGTGGTCGGGGGCGCACATCCAACCAGCAAGACCAACAACGATAGAACCAACAAAGCGCAGAATTTCAATTGTTTCATTCTTGTGTTTATCTCCTTGAAACAATCAGAAAGAGACCTAACAACTACACCTGTAATATTGTGTGTATAACCCTGACTGTCTTGTCATCACATCAGGTGCAATTAGGCCAAAGCGCCTTCCAGATGTTGGGAAGAGACTGAATGAAACCACCATCCACACGAACGGTCACTGCTGGGCTGGGTTATCGCCGCAGCGACAACGCCATGCGACGATAAGTGTGCCGTTGTCCACGAATGGCGATGGAAAAGGCCATGATGTTCTCTGGCGGGGCCATCCCACTGAACCCGGCATCGCCGATGTGCAGGATGTCAGCGCCGGTCATTTTGCTCATCAGGGCGATCTGCCGCACGGTCTCGACGTCGGCCCCTTCCTGTGAGGTGCCCATTCCTGTCATAGCCAGCGGTCCGGCCGCGTGGATGGCCTCGACCAGATCCTTGGTGTATTCCAACGTGGCACCGGGCACGGTGCCCGGCGCAGGCACGACGATGATGTCAGCGCCCGCCTCGGCGTAACGGCGGATGGCCTCCTCGGACACGACGTCAGCCCGGCCGAGCCCCGCGCCGTGCATCTTGCCTGCGATGATGATCACTCGATCGCCGATGGCGTTGGCTACTTCAGCGACGCCCTGGGCGATCAGATCAGTGCTCGCACCGGTGCCAGGATTGCCGGCCAGCCACAGGAAATCGGCGCCCAATTCGACGGCCCGCCGGGCGTTGTCCACCGTGGCAGCCCGACCCCCGAACTCATCCCGCCGCTCTGGGGGGACACAATCTAACTTTGTCCCCACTGGCCGCCCCACAAGC